>WHTS01000185.1 GCA_009377585.1 Betaproteobacteria bacterium | reverse complement strand
ACCATCGGTGAACGGATGGCCAGGAAATAGCGAGCGGCTACAGAGGGAGAAAGTCGGCCCAGTGACCTCGGCCGTGTTAGGCTAATCCTGAGCCGTGGAAATCCAGGCTAGTGAATGTCGGTTGCATCGGTAGTTGAATGGCTGTCACACTCAATTCGACACGCGTTGACAAGGTACCTTCAAGCTAATGGATCGCGTCTCGCGAAGGACGGCTACAGCGTACCGGTTTTTCTTCCATTTGGATATCGCAACGTGCGTTATGTTACCGTGGCAGAGGGAGGAACATGCGAGGTGTAACATTGTGGTCACAGACGCTCGGTGCGCTGATTTTGGTGCTAGCAACCCAAAGTAGCATGTGTATGCACAGACACTGAAGTCGGCGTCTCTTCCAACATGGTATGAGCCTGGTCGTGTTTCCAACGAGGTATGAGCCTGAAGGCTGAGGTTTGGATCGATCATCGAAACCATGGTGATCGACATGAACGAAACGAAGTTATCTACGATTGCGCAACTGCGCGGCTTCCTGGAGGGCACATGCGAGGTTCGGTTCGAGCACGCTGCCGACGACGCCCAGCGCTATGCCTTCATCACTGCGGTAGTGCGCCGATTCGGCTATCGGTTGCTGCCGCGGGCGGACAAGGCGGTGGTGTTCGCCTGCCTGCTGCGCACCAGTGGCTACTCTCGGGCGCAACTTCGCCGGCTCGTCAGCCGAGTCTTGGACGGGGAGGCGCTCAGCAAGCGTTACTGCGCCCCGGCCAAGGGCTTTGGGCGTCGGTTCCTGGCTCTGGACGTAGCGCTGCTGGCGGCCACCGATGCGCTGCACAGCACGCTGTCTGGCCCGGCCACCAAGCTGATCATGCAACGGGCCTACGAACGCTTCGGCGACCCGCGCTACGAGCGCTTGGCGTCCATCTCGATCTCGCACCTGTACAACCTGCGCGCTCAGCGCGCCTACCAGCAACGGCGCCGGCATTGGACCAAGACGCGCGGCTATTCGATCCCGATCGCCCAGCGCCGTGCACCCGCCCCCGAAGGGCGTCCTGGGTTCATCCGCATCGACTCGGTTCACCAAGGCGATCAAGACGGCCTGTGTACTTGGCGTCTCGATCGATAATAAGGTAGCGCTTGGACGCAAGCGCCCCGCTATCCGCGTCGATCAGATTGCGAGCAACTTGAAGCATCCACGTCTCATCCGGCCGGGTGGTAATACCTGCAATATGGATAACTCGGTCGGCCAAGGTGATTACAGCAAGTAGTGCGTAACCAGTCCCCTCTGCGTCCACACCTCCACACTGAAGAAGTCGCTGGCAGCAAAAACCTTCCAATGGGCCTTCAGGAAGGTCGACCACGTCGTGCGCTTGCTGCGTTCCGGTGCAGGCTCGATGCCATTGCGCTTCAACACGTTGGCGATGGTCCCTCGACTCACCTCATGGCGGAGATTCATCAACGCGCCTTGTATGCGCGTGTACCCCCAGCCTGGATTCTCCCCGGCTATACGAACAATCAGATCGGAGAGCTCGCGCATGATGCCGGGACGTCCCGGGCTGCGTCGCTTGCTGAAGTCCCACTTCTGTGCGACCAGCCGCCGGTGCCACCGCATCAGTGTATCGGGGGAAACCAGTGTATCGAGTTCCAGCAGCGCTTTTCGCCCGATTGCCTTTGCTTTTCGAGCCAGGAGTGTCCGCTCGGCCTCGGTGAACCTGATTCGCTTACCCCGAAGCCTCTCCTTCAACATCCGGTTCTCGGCTTGAAGGAACCTGGATGCCGATCAGCTGGCGTCGATGCACCCAGCCTGAGAACGTCATCAGTAGAAATGCCAGCAGTGGCGGCACGGAACCCATGGTTCGAGTCTACCGCAGCTGTCGTCCGAGCTCTTGGACAACACGGGGATGACAATGTACTTGTTCTGTGAGAACCGCCGAAATAGAGAAACCCGCGCTGCTGGCCCCACTAAGTGAGATTGAGCGGGTCACCGCTGTTACACGGACGACTCGACAGGCGGGTTTCAGCAGGAATGGTAAACGCCGCTACCTCGAACGGTCAATCAAGACAGGCGTGGTGAGCAACCGTTACGGTGTGCTTGTCGACCACGATGGGAATCGGGCCACTCCGACGCTCAGTCCTCTCCGTGTGGTGTAGCTAATGTGTGGAGCGATGCCTTAGCTCGACCGATCGGGAACGCGATGACTCGGCCGCCTCTCTCCTCGCGGCCATACTCAACCGGATTCGGTCCGGCGCACAGCTTCTGCGGGAAGTGCACCAAGAGGACGTTAGGTCCAATGCGGTAGGGGACGACGCGCTCGGTCATGTGGGCAGTATAACGATGGGCTGCTCGCTGGCGAGTCACTGCGCGAGGCTAACATGCCGAATTCTGGGGCCGCGGTGAGAGGCGTACCTGTCCGGACGGGAGACCGCGCGTCTGCCCCCCAAGGCTACTCGCCCAAGCTGGAAAAAGAATTCTTTGCGCGTAATTGTTCGGTGGAGGACTGGCCGACTCGACGCGCGAGTTGTCCGTGCAGGACAGGTGGCGCACCAACATTCAGCCGGATCACAACGACAAGCACCCGGCCGTTGACGAGGAACCCGGGACCATACTTTTGCAACTCGGCCGTAGACGGCTCCTGCTTCTTCACGAGACCGCCCACGAGACTGCCTGCTCCTGTGAACCCGCTATGGTCCAGCCGCGACGCTTTCTAGAGAAGTTCTAGAGAACCCGCGTACCCCCCGCGGAGGTGCGACCGTAAGCAATTGTTTCCATTGGCGTCCCCACGGCGAGCAGAGCGATCCCCGCTATTTGCGCAACACGGCGATTCGAGGTCTGATCCGTTCCTGTCAGTCACTTACCGCCCGTAAACGCGTTCTCGTGAATTCCTTCCGATATCGGAATTCCCGGAAGAGAATGCGGTGCCTGTTCAGTCCACAAGCGGATTCGTCGCCTGTACGCCTGAGAAGCGGCTGAAATCCCGGTCCGCAGTCCACAACTCATGCACTTGATGGCGGAGGCAAAGCGCAGCAATGCGTGCATCGTGAATACGCGGCCCAGCGATACGACTGCCTTGCGTTGCAACCTCTTCGGCGATTCACTGCAAGACTGGCTGACGTCCAGGATCAAGCTTTAAACGAAGTCACATCGATTCACGCTCCGCAACGGGAACGAGACCGGGGCGGAGCGCGGGTCCCTCAACCGCGGCAACCAAGGCAGCGCGTCGCGCGGCGGCGTCCCAGAATCAGGCCGAAAAGGCCCGCGGCCAGCAAGCCCAACGAAGCCGGCTCGGGTACATCGACGACCTTGCAGTCTGTAAAGCCCGCATTGCCGTTTTGACCGAATGGCGTCACGTCGGCAAAGATATCGCCCCACCGCACCTCGTCGAACTTGCCGGGACAGTGACCGCCACCGGAGAACGTGAAGTTCGTTATCGCACCGTGGTGGGTGATGAAGAGATCCGAGTTGTTGATCGCGATCTGCGCCGCCGGCGTGTAATCGCTCTCGACCGAGGTCGTGGGATCGAGATATACCAACAGCCGATCGTCATCGGCCGTGGTCGCCAGTGGATTCACAGAGTCCATGGGGGTGAAATCGAACCGGAAAACGAAGAGGTGTGTGCCGGCCAGTGCATCGAGCGTCAGGCCGCCCCCATTCACCAGCTGCGATTGGGTGCCGCTCGGCGTTGTCACCTGCAGCGTGAGGTCTGTTACGCCCGAGAAAGAATTGACGAAGAGATCGACGGCAAGGAACGAATCGCCTATGCCGCCGTTCCACATCTCGTAAGCCCGTTTCCCGAATTGCGTGGGGTCGTCGGTGCCTTGCGTTCCGAAATCGATCAGAAAGCTCTGGTAGATAGTCCGCCGATCGCGCCCGAAACCGAGTCCTCCTGCGATTTCTCGTCCCGAACGGCCGAACGAGCAGCAGTTGAACTGGACCGCGTCGGTGACCAGTCCTCCTGCATTAGGAAAGTTGGGATAGGCGAGACTCCCGACATCTCTGACTGCCTGGGCATCTCCCCCGGACTGTATCCAACCCCCAGCATAAAAAGCGGTCGGGCCGATGGCGGGATTCTGGCCAGCGAGTACGTTCACACCGGTCGCATCGCTTCCGGCCACGTAATCGGCGGGTCCGCCCCCTACTCCGAAAGGATCGTATGCCAGCAGGGCGGCAACTGCCGTCGATACCTGAAATGACGCGAGCAGCGCCGCACCGGCTACCATCTGACACCACGACTGTCGCAACATGATCGCTCCTATCCGTTACTGCAACACGGGAACCCCCAATCGTTGAGTATTACATCCGCATGTGACTCGAACAAGTGACCAAAGTCACGCACAGCAGCAGACGCATGATCGCAGCAACGATGGCGCGCGATCGCGCTGCACATCATGCCAGGGACCGCGGTCCCGGGGCGCGCTGAAGATCAGCGCCGCCATCCTAGCCAAGGGCGACTCGGTGGCGCTGGCGGATCTCGTTCACGAACGGTGGGCGTCGTCTTTTCGTCTGCGAGTCATCGACGTAAACCAGGACCGAAGGGACCATCCCCAGAGCTCATCGCCGCGATTGTCGCGATGAAGTTGCGCAACCCGAGATTCGGCTGTGTGCGCATCGCCCAGCAGATCTCTCATGCCTTCGGTATCGAGATTGACGAGGACGTCGTTCACCGCGTCCTGGCACAACACTACCGGCCGGATCACGCTGGATCCAATGGCCCCTCCCTGATTTGGCGCTGATCGCGCAACCCGCCGACGCCGGTCGAGGCGTATGCGAGCTTCCCGGGGTTTCGCCTTCGCGAGCGCGATGATGTCCTTCAGGGTGCTCAGGCTGCCGGTCGGTGAAACAACCAGGCAGTTAGTTATTGGTGCCGATCATCGCGATCGGATCGAACGAGCGCTCCACGTCGAACGGCAATTTGCGGACCGCTGCGTTCATGGTGTAGGAGACCGAGATAAGCAGAATCGTGTAGCCGTCCGGTGCCGTTCCGGCTGCGAGCTGCGTGCCGATGATGCCATTGGCACCGCCGCGGTTGTCGATGACACTGTGCTTGTGCTCCGCACTTATTCGATCCCGAGGAGATAGCCGGCTCATCGCGCTTCATGGCATGATAGGCGCATGGTCGCGCTCATCAAGATCGCTGTCCAGCTCCTCGCAGACGCCATCGCGTTTGCAGTTCTTCTCTGTTCGTGGTAGAGCCAAAGACGATGATCCGATGGCAACGTGCGGGCTGGAGCTTGTTCTGGAGATGGAAGTCCCGGCCTGGCCGACCGAGGATTCCCGTCGAGTTACGCGTATTGATCCGCAGGATGGCTCGGGAGAACCCGGTATGGGGTGAGGAGCGAATCGCCAGCGAGTTGTTGGTGAAATTGGGAATACAGATTTCGCCACGGACCGTGCGGAAGTACATGCCGAAGCGGTCGGACGGTCAGCCGCGTGGCGATCAGCGCTGGGCTACATTTCTGAAGAATCACGCAAGAGCGATCGTGGCGTGCGATTTCTTTGTTGCGGTCACCGCGACCTTTCGAATGGTCTACGTTTTCGTTGTCATCGAGCAAGGTAGCCGCCGGCTGGTGCGTGTCGATGTGACCGCGCACCCGAGCGCAGAATGGACCCTGCAGCAATTGCGGGAGGTGGTTGGCTACGAGGATCGCTACCGCTATTTGATTCACGACCGGGACAGCATTTTCGCAAAGCACCTGGACGAGTCGATCAAGGCGCTGGGTCTCAGCGTGCTGAAATCACCACCACGCTGTCCGAAGGCGAATTCGGTATGCGAGAGAGTGATCGGAACGATACGTCGAGAGTGCCTCGACTGGCTGATCCCGATATCTCAGCGGCATTTGCGCTTAATCCTGAAAGATTGGGTGGAACATTACAACCGTGGGCGACCGCATAGCGCGTTGGGTCCTAGTGTGCCGGATCCTCCAGCGGATCTTGACGCGATACCGACGGCTCAATCCCGGCATCGATTGGCGGCGGGCACACTCGTGCTCGCGAAATCGGTTCTGGGTGGGCTGCATCACGAGTATTCGTTGGCGATGGCGCCGACGAGCGCATGATGGTTTGGCGGGAAAGCTACGCAGGAGCGCGCGATGCGCATATTTGCGTACAGCCAGAGCAGTTCAATCGGTACGCGCAGCGCCCGGCAGAGCTGCTGGAGAAACTGAAGAATTCGCTCACCGTCGAAGTTCGCGTCGGCTTGGATACCGAAATAGGCTCGTACCCGATGCCGGCGGGGCGAGATCACGAGGGCGCCGATGACCGAGACCTTCAGACGCGAGCGGCCGCGCTGCATGAGCACCGGTGTCTGAGCGCACGGTGCCCAACTGCGCTGCACCAGCGGTCCCATCAAAAAGCCGGTTTCGTCTATGAAGACGATTGCCGCCGCGCGCCGCCAGGCGTTTTTTTTACCCGCGGCCAGTCCTCTCGAACCCAGCGGCGGATCTCATGCTCATCGCGCTCCACGGCACGGCGTGCCGGCTTCTGCGGACTCCAGCCCAAATCATGCAGCAATCGCCCGACATGATCGACGTGGTACTCAATCCCGAAGCGTTGTTTGATCACCTCGGCGATGCGCGGACAGGTCCAAAGGTCGGTGCCAAAGCCGGCGGCCAGTGGCCCCTTGAGAAGCAGCGCTTCAAGGCTACGTTTGCGCCTGGCACTGAGCTTGGAGGGTCGCCCCGGTGCGGGGCGCGCCTGCACGCCGGCTTCGCCATGCTTGCGCGCTGCCGCCTTCCAGCGCCGCACGCTGCGTCGATCTACGCCGAGGCGCCGTGCCACCTCGGAGGGCAACACGCCCTCGTCGAGCAGCGCGATTGCGCGCAAGCGTCGGCGTTCCAACTCTTCTGGACTTCCGCTCGGCCTCATGGCGTACCTCCGAGCGCAAGTATAGGACATTATTTACGCAGGGATCATTAGCTCAGCAGCAGCATCCAATAAATGCGGAGCACAGCCGTCGCGTTTCGCCAGCAGCGTCGAGCGGTCAGCTCTGCTACGCCTCGGCGCCCTCTGGCCCCGGCGAGCGGGCCGGCGATTGGCGTGCATACGGCATCGGTTTGCGCTCAACGCCGCCTTGGTAGGTGTAGACCCGCTCAAGGCGGCCGATGGCGTCGTGGACGTACACTTCTCCGTCGCGGGCGCGCGCAAGCTCGCATGCCCAAGCAACGATTTGCGATTTGTCTTCCGAGGAAATAGGCGGGTGGCCGGTCTCGGTTAGCGCGCACCACGCCATGCCACGCCTGACAACAAAGTAGGTCTTCATCGCCTCCTCCACAGAGCCGCCACTGGCACCGCATCGCCTTTCAGCAAGCGTTGTTCCCGGGCGACACCCACCGGCCCAATAGCAAACGGCCCGGTCTTCCGGGCCTAGGGACTTGGAAACGGAATCATGTTGGGATGGCCAATTCAGCGAAGCGACGACGGCGACTTTGGGACGAGTACGTGTTTCCGGATTTCGTCCGCTCCCCATCGTGCGCGGCGTCTTTGGTGAGCTGATCGAGAACGGCATGACGCTGCGCCAGATCGCGGCGAAGTTCGAGGCGACGGCACTGAAGAACTGACCCCGCCAGGCGACTGGCTGAAGGTAGGCGAGCGTACCGAAATGCCTGAAAGCCAATATCCATGCGGCTTCGAGCCACGTTTACCCCATCAATTTACCTACTCGATTCCGAGAAGACCCAGAAATTGCTTGATCCCAAGATGATCCATCAATCCCAACTGGTCGTCGGCAAATGCGTCCCATGGTTGGCGGCAGGGATGGGGCCGGTGGACTCGCCGCCGTTCGCGTTGCGCTGATCCATCGTGATGCAGCGAAACTCGTCCTTGAATACCTCCATCGAGTTGAAAACCGCAGTGCGACAATTGCTGATGCGCGAGTTCAGACCGCCGCCGGGGAAGAGGAGCAGAGGAAAGCCGCTCCCAGCTTTCTCGTAACGAACTCGGACATCGCCTTTCTCATAAAACGGCATGGTGTTCCCTCCTAAGCCAGCGCGAGCTGGCGGTAGCCCGCCGCTGCGACGGCGTCGCAATGGTCTCGATAGGCTGGATGGCCTCCGCTGTAGCGCATGATCCTGGGGCTTTGCTTGCCCTCGACATTGCGGTTGACGC
>WHTS01000184.1 GCA_009377585.1 Betaproteobacteria bacterium | reverse complement strand
AAGGGTAAAGACCTTACCCGCTCCGGGACCTCCGAGGGATCGAGAGCCGAGATGAAGAGCGAATGCGAAAAGATGCTGGACGGCGAGTTGTACGACCCATTCGATCCGCAACTGGTCGCGGCGCGCGTGCGTGCTCGCGATCTGTGCCAGGCGCTGAACGCGAGCCGCGAGTCGCAGCCGGATGAACGCCGGCGCATCCTCGAGCAGCTGTTCGGCAAAGGCGGGGATTCGGTCTGGATGCAGCCGCCGTTCTACTGCGATTACGGCGCCAACATCGAGCTCGGAGAGCGCGTCTTCTTCAACTTCAACTGCGTCGTGCTCGATGTCTGCCGGGTGCGGATCGGCGACTTCACGCTGTTCGGCCCGGCGGTGCAAATCTATACGCCCATGCACCCGTTCGATGCCGCCCTGCGCAGGCAACAGGAGTTCGGCAAGCCGGTCGAGATCGGCGCTGACGTCTGGGTGGGGGGTGGCGCGATCATCCTGCCGGGCGTGCAGATCGGCTCACGCGCGGTGATCGGTGCCGGCAGCGTCGTGACGCGCGATGTCCCGGAGGATGTATTTGCAGCCGGCAATCCCTGTCGCGTGATTCGCGCGCTCGAATCGCAGGCGGGTGCAGCGGCCGCGCCGCCTAATCCATGAACAGCCCGCCGTTGATGTCGATCAGCGCGCCATGGATGTAGGAAGCGGCGTCGGAGCCGAGGAAGGCGACCACCGAGGCGACTTCCTCGACCCGCCCGATGCGTCCGAGCGGAATGCGCGCGAGCAGGCCGGCCCGCTCGGCGTCGCTATATGTTTCGTACTTCGCCGCGACGCGCTCGGAGGCAACGATACCCGGCGCGATGGTGTTGACGCGAATGCCGAACGGGCCGAGCTCCTTCGCGAGATGGCGTGACAGCCCCACCATGCCGGTCTTGGCGGCCGTGTAGGCGGCGTTCGAGAGGTTGCTCGCGACATGCGCGGCCACCGAGGCCACGTTCACGATACAGCCGGATCGTCTTGCTTTCATCGCCGGCAGCGCGGCACGGCAGAATCGATACACGCTGGTCAGGTTGAGATCGATCATGTCGACCCATTCCTGATCGGGCATCTCGTCGGCGCCGAGCGGCCGGCCCGCGGTCCCGCCGCCTGCATTGTTCACCAGCAGGTCGATCTTCCCGTGCCGCCGCTCGACCCCGGTGACACAGTGCTCGATAGCGCTTCGATCGCGCGCGTCGCATGTCAGGTACTCGCAGCGGCCACCCGCGGCCGCGATCGCCGCGACCGTTGCCGCAAGGGCTTGCTGATCTCGTGCGACCGCGACGACTTGCCAGTGCTGGCGCGCCAGCGCCTCGCAGATCGCACGGCCGATGCCGCGCGAGCCTCCGGTGACCAGAGCGATCGATTCGTTCATAACGAGCGTCGTTTGCGCAGGATTCGGGCATTCTACTTGGCGCACCGCTCCAAGGCGCCTTACCCGGTCGGTCGAAATTCAGTGCGAAGCAAAACGGCGTTGGGGGAAGCGGATAGGCGCAGTGGTTAGCGGTAAGTCTCCCCGGTATCGCTCACTTATCGAGATTTTATGAGCGTTAACATGCTAAAGTATCGCTCATGAGATGGAATTGGCAGGACCCCGACTGGCCGCGATTCCGCTTCCAGCCGGAGGCTCTGGCCGCACGGGAAGCAGCGTTCTTGCAGCGCACCGGTATCGTGGTGGGCACGGTGCGTCATCTGCCCGACCATGAACACCTGCAGCTTGTCATCGAGCTGATGAGCACGGAGGCGCTCAAGACGTCCGAGATCGAAGGCGAGATCCTCAACCGTGACAGCGTGCAATCCTCCCTGCGCCGTCAGTTTGGCCTGCAAAGCGACGGCCGCCGGGTAACACCCGCGGAGCAAGGCATCGCCGAACTGCTCACCGACCTGTATCGCAGCTACGCCGCGCCGCTGGTGCAAGACACGATGTTTGCCTGGCACCGGCTGCTGATGAAGGGAAATGACAATTTGAGGGTCGGGTGCTGGCGCACGCACGACGAGCCGATGCAGGTGGTCTCCGGTCCTGTGCACGCACCCAAGGTGCATTTCGAGGCGCCGCCCTCGGCCCTCGTGCCCGAGGAGATGGCAAGATTCTGCCGCTGGTTCAATGATACTGTCCCGGGCGGATCGACACCGCTGCCGGCGCTCGCCCGCGCAGGTCTGGCGCATCTCTACTTCGAGTGCATCCATCCGTTTGAGGACGGCAATGGCCGTGTCGGTCGCGCCATTGCCGAGAAGGCTCTGGCCCAAGGGACGGGGCAGCCCAGCCTGAGTGCGTTGTCGCTCACTATTGAACGGCAGCGCAGCCAGTACTATCTCGAGCTCGAGCTCGCGAACAAGGGGTTGCAGGTGGACCGATGGCTCAGCTGGTTCGCTGACACGGTGCTGGCCGCCCAAAACCACACGCTACGCTGGCTGGAATTTTTGATCGGCAAGACCAGGCTGTTCGATAGGTTGCGCGGACAGCTCAACGCCCGACAGGAGAAAGCCCTCCTGCGCGTCATGCGCGAGGGCCCCGATGGTTTCGAGGGTGGACTCTCGGCCGGCAACTATCAAAGCATCACCGGCGCACCCCCGGCTACCGCGCGGCGCGATCTCGCCGAGATGGTGGCTCTGGGCGCTCTGCGTCGCACCGGACAGCAACGGGGGACGCGCTACTGGCTGGTGTTCAATGCGGAAGACGAGACGCTTTCCTAGAGGCGACCAAGATCGCGCGCGTGAGCGATACTCTGGGGCGCGGTTCCGGAGACGACGAAGGAGCACTGTGCAATGACCAAGCCGCTCGGATTGCTGATGGCCGCGTTCGATATCAGCGCCTGCCCGGAAGATGAATTCAACGACTGGTACGACACCGAGCACATTCCCGACCGCGAAAAGGTGCCCGGGTTTCTCACGCTCGAACGCTGGGTGGATGTCGCCAATCCCAAGGTTGCGCTGGCGATCTACGACCTGCAGTCGGTCGATGTGCTGCAGAGCCCGCAATACCTGCCGATCGGCTATCGCAATCCGTCGCCGTGGACGCGGCGGCTCATGCCGATGTGCCAGCGCGTGCTGCGCTTCGCGGGCGAGCAGATCACGCCGGGCAATGTCATTTCACCGCGCGATTGCGGCGGTTTGCTCTTCATGGGATTCAACCTCGAGCCCGGCGCCGAGGACGACTACGCGCGCTGGATGGACGAGGAGCACTTGCCCAACCTGTCCAAAGTGCCCGGCGTGCTCAGCGCGCGCCGCTTCATCGCCACCGAGGGCACGTCCAAGTACATCGCGGTGTATCACCTGACCAGCCCCGAAGTTTGCGCTTCACCGGAATGGCTCGCGGCGCGGGAAACGCCGTGGACACACCAGATTCGCCCGCGCACGCGCGAGCGACTGCGTCTGACCTGCCGCCCTTATCGGCGCGCGCGGCCGATCCCGTAGCGATCCATCGCGTGCCATTTTTCGTGGGATCGAGAGGGCGAGAGCGTCATTCCCGTGTAAACGGGAATCCAGACTGTCCGCTTATTCTGACCCCGCTTGCGCGAGGGTGACGGCTTTCTCGAGCTTCGCGCGTATCCGCGTTACGTCAGCAGCTTCTGCAGCTCGCCGGACTGGTACATCTCGGTGATGATGTCCGAGCCGCCGACGAGCTCGCCGTTGACGTACAGCTGCGGGATGGTCGGCCAGTTGGCGTAGTCCTTGATTCCCTGCCGGATGTCCGCATCCTGCAGCACATCGATGCTGTAGATGTCGTCGACGCCGCAGGCGCGTAGCACCTGGACAACGCGGGCGGAAAATCCGCATTGCGGAAAATCGGGCGAGCCCTTCATGTAGAGCACGACCTTGTTGTCCGTCACCTGTTGCTTGATGGTGTCTTGCACGCTCATCGGAGGCCTCCAATACTTGACCGTATTTGTCGGATTTGAGTCTACCGGGGTGATCTTGCGCGGTCAAGCATGGTCGCTGTCGCAACGACGATGCCGCGCCCGAGTTAGACCGCCAATCAACGCGCCCTACGACCGCCGCTGACTCGCGGCAGTTCCGCCAGGTCGCACGCCGTCGTCACCTCGACGAAACCTGCATCGGCGAGCAGACGCTGGCAGGCGTCGGCCTGATCGCAACCGTGCTCGATAAGAAGCCAGCCGTTCGCTCGCAGATGCCCGGGCGCCCGCGCGACGATCTGCCGGATCGCTGCCAGGCCGTCGGCTCCCGCGCGCAACGCGGCCGCCGGTTCGAAGCGAAGGTCGCCGAGCCCGAGATGCGGATCGGTCTCGGCAACGTAGGGCGGATTGGAGACGACCAGGTCGAACCAGCGGTCCGTCACGGGACCGTACCAGTCGCCTTGCACAAATTCGATGTTACCGGCGCGCAGCGCCCGCGCATTCTCGAGCGCCATCGCCAGCGCGCAGCCGCTCGCATCGACTGCCGTGACCGCGCAGTGCGGCCTCTCGAGCGCAAGGGTGAGCGCGATGTTGCCGCTGCCGGTGCCGAGGTCGAGCACTTCGATCCTCGCGGCAGTCGGCAGGTGCTGCAGGACCTGGTCGATCAACAGCTCGGTCTCCGGCCGGGGAATCAGCACCGCCGGTCCCACCGTGAAGCAGCGGCCGTAGAACTCCCGCCATCCCAACAAGTAGGCGACCGGCTCTCCGTGCGCACGGCGGGCAGCCAATGCCACGAAGCGGCGACGCTCGTCTTCGCTCAACACCCGCTCGTCATGTGCGAGCAGCGCGGCATGCGAGATCCCGAGCACGTGCTGCAGCAACACGCGCGCATCCACGGGATCGAGCCCGGCCAGGCGCATGGCGGCGCCGACCGTTTCCGGTGCTGCACTCACCGTCGACCCAGCCATGCGAGGCGCGCTCAACCCGCTTCGGCCAGTTGCGCGAGCTGCTCGGCCTGGTGCTCGGAGGCGAGCGCGTTCAGCAGCTCGTCCAGGTCGCCGTCCATGATGGCCGCGATCTTGTACAGCGTGAGGTTGATGCGGTGTTCGGTCACCCGGCCCTGGGGAAAGTTGTAGGTGCGGATGCGCTCGGAGCGATCGCCGCTGCCGACGAGCAGCTTGCGCTCGGCGGCGACCTTCTGCTGTTGCGCGCTCACTTGCTGGTCCTTGATGCGCGCGGCCAGGATGGCGAGCGCCTGCGCCTTGTTCTTGTGCTGTGAGCGGTCGTTCTGACATTCCACCACGATCCCGGTCGGCAGGTGTGTCACGCGCACCGCCGAATCGGTCTTGTTGATGTGCTGGCCGCCCGCGCCCGAGGCACGGAAAGTATCGATGCGCAGCTCGGCCGGGTTGAGCACCACGTCGCTGACCTCGTCGGCCTCGGGCATGACCGCGACCGTGCAGGCCGAGGTGTGGATGCGGCCCTGCGTCTCGGTCACGGGCACGCGCTGCACCCGGTGACCGCCGGATTCGAACTTGAGCCGCGAGTACGCGCTCTCGCCGCTCACGCGCGCGATGATCTCCTTGTAGCCGCCCAGATCGCTGTGACTCGCCGACAGGATCTCGACGCGCCAGCGCCGGCGCTCGGCATGGCGCGAATACATGCGAAACAGATCGGCGGCGAACAGCGCCGATTCGTCCCCGCCGGTGCCTGCGCGGATCTCCAGGAAGAGGTTGCGCTCGTCGTTCGGGTCCTTGGGGAGCAGGCTGCGTTGCAGCTCCGCTTCGATGTGCTCCATCCGATCGCGCGACTCGCGCATCTCGGCCTCGGCGAATTCGCGCATCTCCGGATCCTGCGCCATCTCCTGCGCGGTCAGAGTGTCGCGCTCGCTTTGCAGGTAGGTGCGATAGAGAGTGACAACCGGGTCGATCTCGGCGTGCTCGCGGCTCAACTTGCGGAAGTTGTCCATGTTCGCCGTCACGTCCTCGGACGCGAGCAGTGCATTGAGCTCATCCAGCCGGCCGGTGAGCTGGTCGAGTTTGCGGGCGATGCTGGGTTTCATTCGCGATGGATCTGGTAGATGCGCGCCAACGTCTGCGCAAGCGTCTCGCGCTCGGCTTCGGAGGCCGCGTTCAACGCGTGCGTCGGTGGATGCATGAGCTTGTTGGTGAGCGCTTCGCTCAGGCGCTCGATCACCTTGCGCGCGTCCTCGCCGCGTTCGAGCGCCTTGAGCGCGCGTTCCAGCTCGTGCCGGCGGCTGCGCTCGGCCTGGTCGCGCAAGGCCCGTATCGCCGGTACGGCGCCGCGCGCGCTCATCCAGTGCATGAAGTCGCGCACCTCGGTATCGATGATGGCTTCGGCCTGCAGCACCGCGCCCGAGCGCGCGCTCAAGCCCTCGGCAGCGATTCGGCCGAGATCGTCGACCGTGTAGACGAATGCGTCGCCGAGACTGCCGACTTCGGGCTCGATGTCGCGCGGCACGGCCAGGTCGACGAGCAGCATCGGGCGATGCTTGCGCGCTTTGAGCGCGCTTTCCACCGTGCCCTTGCCGATGATCGGCAGCGGGCTCGCGGTGCTGGCGATGACGATGTCGTGCGTGGCAAGGCTCGCGGCGACGTCGTTCAGCGCAATCGAGTGTCCCATGTGGCGCACCGCCAGTTCGTTGGCACGCTCGGCGGTGCGGTTGGCGAAGGTGAGCGCCTTGGGCCGGCGTGCCGCGAAATGCGTGGCGCAGAGCCCGATCATCTCGCCCGCACCGACGAACAAAACCCGGCACTCGGCCACACTCGGGTAGATCTCCTCGGCCAGGCGCACGGCGATGGACGCCATCGACACGGCGTTGGTGCCGATCTCGGTGTGCGTGCGCACGTCCTTCGCCACCGAGAACGTGCGCTGGAACAGACGATTCAACAGCATGCCGAGCGTGCCGGCTTCCTCGGCCGAGCGCACCGCATCCTTCATCTGGCCGAGAATTTGCGCCTCGCCCAGCATCATGGAATCGAGCCCGGAGGCGACCCGAAACGCGTGCTGGACCGCCTGCCCCTGCGGCAGGCGATAGAGATAAGGCTCCAGCCCCTCGGGCGGCAGATGGTGATAGTGCGCCAGCCAATCGACCGCGGCCGCCGGCTGATCGGTATTGCAGTAGACCTCGGTGCGATTGCAGGTGGAAAGAATGGCGGCTTCCTTGACCGGGCGGCGCTCGACCAGATCGCGCAAGGCCTGCGCCAAGCGCTCGGCATGGAATGCCACCTGCTCGCGCACCGTGAGCGGCGCAGTCTGGTGGTTGATGCCGAAGGCGAACAGATTCATGCGGCGAACAGATTCATGCGCGGGCCAAGCGGTCCCGGAATACGACCGAAGGGCCTGAATTATAGGCGCTCGCGCTCGCTCACCGAACGGCGAAAGCTTCGTTTCCCCTCCGCTCTCAAGAAACCCAACCAGGTTTCTTAACCGCGCCTGCCCGCCTGCGGGGCCAATACTGCTCACGAGGAGGGGCGCCGGCGAAGGGAGGCGGGGTGGTGTGGTTTTCGGTCGCGTGAGACCACCCCGTCCGCGACGTTGTCGCGTCCAGCCCCTCCTCGACGAGGAGGGGAGTGGTTGGCTTTCCCCTCCTCTCACGAGGAGGGGTGGCGCGCAGCGCCGGGGTGGTGTGGTTCTCGAATGGCTGGCGTTTCAGGCCGAAGCGGCCTCGACGGCGATGGCGACCGCGCCGCGCAGGCCCACATCGGGGGACATGACGACGTGGACGGGGATGGTTCGCATCAGCTCGGCGAATTTGCCCTTGGCGCAGAACGCATCCATGAAGGCGCTCTGCGCGAACAACGCGGCGAGCCGCGGCGCGATGCCGCCGGCGACATAGAGTCCGCCCCGGGAGAGCAGCGTGAGCGCGAAATTGCCCGCAACCGCACCGTAGATTTCGAGAAACAGGTTTATGGCCGACACCGCCCGTGGATCGCTGCCTTCGAGCGCGCGCGACGTGATCTCGGCTGCGGGCAGCGAAGCTTCCTGCGTGCCGCCGCCTGCGGTTCGGATGCGTATCGTATCGGCTTCGCTCAGGAACGCGTAGATGCGCTCCATGCCGCGCCCGGAGAGCACCGTCTCGTAGCCGACCCGCTCCCGGCGATGGCGCAGATAGCCCCACAGCCGGTTCTGTATTTCGTTGATCGGCGCGAAATCCACCTTGCCCCCTTCGGAGGGCACGACCTGATAGCTCTTGCCGGTCCAGACCATGAAGACCATGCCGAGCCCGGTGCCGGCGCCGAGCACGCCGCGCACGCCG
>WHTS01000183.1 GCA_009377585.1 Betaproteobacteria bacterium | reverse complement strand
TTCGGCGGTGCCGAGCGTGTCGCCGAGCGTATTGCCCGCCGCTTCGAAGCGCTGTATCCGACCACGCGACTGTGGGCGGGCGAAACCTATCGGGGCCGTGCGATCCCGGGTCGCAGGGGTCCACCGTGGTGGCGCTCGCTGCGTTTCACCCGTCATCTCGATCGATTGAATCTGCGCTCCGGCAGGGACAACGTCGTGTTCAGCCTGGAATACGGCCCGGATTGCGACGTCTATCGGGCCGGCGACGGCGTCCACAAGCTCAATGTGCGGCGGCGCTTTCGTGGCAGTCGGCGCTGGATGCTCAACCCCTGGCACTGGCTCGCGCCGCGGCTGGAGCGCAAATGCCTGGAATCGGCGCGCGTGATCATCGCGAACTCGAATCTGACCAAGTCGCTGGTCGGTCGGACCTATCCCCATCTCGTGGGGAAGATCGTCACGATCTACAACGGTTTCGATCCCGCGGTGTTCCATGCCGCGGAGCCGACAAAGGCGGCGCTGCGCGAGGAATTGGGATTGCCCGCCGCAGGCACCCTGCTGCTGTTGAGCGGCAGCGGCTTCGTGCGCAAGGGCCTGCACCACTGCGTCGAGCTGCTGGCACGGCTTCGTCGCGAACCCGGGTACCATGAGGATGCCTATCTCGTGGTCATCGGCAAAGGCGATGCGAAGCCCTTTCAGGAGAAAATGAAAGCTTTGAATGTCGTCGATTGCATTCGCGTCATCGGCGCGGTCGACAACCCGCAGGCGTACTACCAGGCCGCGGATTTCATGGTTCTGCCGACACGCCACGATCCGTTTTCCAATGCCTGTCTGGAAGCGCTCGCATGCGGGTGCCCGGTCTTGACCTCGGCCGAGAACGGCGCCGCTGAAATCATGACGCCCGACACCGGATTTGTTTTCGAGGGCCGCTACGATGATGCGGAGCTCGCCGCAGCCGTCGCCTTTATCCGCACATTCAAGACGCCTCCTCGAGCAGTGGCCGATAGCGTTGTCCACCTGACGGCCGACGCGGAGTTCGCGCAATATCTCGACCTCGTTACCGCCATTCACCGGCAGAAGCAGGCTGCGCCATGACCGAATCGAAGAATCTTGCCGTCGCCATCACCACCAAGAACAATCTACGCACGATTCGCGAGTGCCTGCAAAGCGTGCACGGCATCGCGGACAAGATGTTCGTGGTGGACTCCGGTTCGACCGATGGCACTGTAGAGCTCTGCAGGCAGATGGGCGCGGAGGTTGTCTACCGGGAATGGCCGGGCCCGGTGGCGCAGAAGCAGTACGCAATGGATCAATGCGCAGACTACGACTGGGTGTTGAACCTGGACTCCGACGAGATGCTGGATGCCGAGCTGATCGCTTCCATTCGCGGCGCCCTCCACACGGCTCGTCCTGAGATCGACGGCTTTTCCTTCAACCGCAAGATATGGTTCCGTGGCCAGTGGCTGAATTACGTCTTTCAGCCCGAACACCGCGTGCGCCTCGTTCGTCCGCGAAGAGCCACCGTGCAGGGCATCGGCCCGGAGGGCAAGGGTGGCCACGACGGTGTGAGCGTCGACGGCGAAGTGCGGCATTTGCCCGGTGTCTGCAAACACGATTCGTGGGCGGACGCCGCGGAGATGATGCGCCGTTACGTCGAGCTCGGTGCACGATCGGCGCAGTACGATCCCCGGCGCAGCACCATCCTGCGCTTGCTGCTCTCGCCGCTGGGTGCGTTCGTGAAGCAGTATTTTTTCAAGCAGGGCTTTCGCGATGGCCGCCTGGGCCTGCTGATGTGCCTCGGAATTGCGTATGGCAATGCGATCAAGCAGATGCTCAAAATGGCCTGGGACATGGAGCGGCCGGGAAGTCACACTTGAAAGGGGTCGAGGCGAGGGGCCGGGTTCGCCAGGCGCTGGTAGAGTGCGGTCAGGTCGCGGACCATTCGCTCCAGCGTATAGGGTTCGCCGGCCTTGTGTGCCGCTTCGCGCATCGCGGGCCAGTCCGGGCGGCGGCGCAGCCACTCGGATAACGCCGAGCGATAGCCTTCTACGTCGAGCGCATCCAGCACCCAGCCGTTTTCGCGGCTGTGCACCCATTCTGCGGCTCCGCAGGTGGGGCTGGTGAAGACCGGCAATCCGGATGCGAATGCCTCCGCGCAGGCGTTCGGGAACGGATCGTACAAGCTGGGCAATATGAATGCGTCGGCCGCGCCGTACAGCGGGCGCGCGTTCGGCAAGGTTCCCAGAAATCGGACCCGGTTGCTGAGACCAGAGCGTTCGGCCAGCTCAACGAAGCGCTGTACGCGTTTGTCCGTGCCCGCGATCGCAAGGTGAACCTCGGGAAAGGGCGCGATGGCGGCGAGTGCCGTCGCTACGCCGCGCTTTGCGAAGCCAGAGCCGACATAAGCGAGAAGCGGCGCATCGGCCGCGACGGCGTGCTGTTGCCGCCAGGCCGCTCGATGACGCACGAGCCCAGGATTGTAAAGGGCCGGGTCCACGCCGTTGTAGATGAGCGCGATCCGCCCCTCGTCGACGCCGAAACGATGCACGATGTCGTCCGCCACCATCCTCGAATTGCACATGACGCATTTCAGTGCGGAATGGGCGAACATCTGCGCCTCGGCCTCCAGCAGGTGGCTGTCGTAGCCGCTCAAGCGGCGGGTGATCGTGCCGCCCGCGCCGTGCACCCGGCGCGACTGCTCCAGCCAGCTCGCATGCACGCCATCGCCCGCACGAAAGATGGTTGCGCCCGGGATGCGATCGTGGCTTTGCACCACGTCGTATTCATGGAAACAGGCCGCAGCGGCCTTTGCGAAACTGCGATCGCGCCCGATTCGCGTGAGGGAGTACGGATCGACGCGCCGCGTATGCCAGCCGGCATCGTCGTCCCAGCGGCGCGCGATGAGCGTGACATCGAGCGTGCCGTTCGCCTTCAGGGCCGATAGCGCGCGCGATACCAGGCGCTCGTTGCCCCCATACGCGTTGTAGCGCTGATGCACGAGCGCAAGGCGGATCATCGCTTCGCCATCTGCGTGAGCTCGTCGCGCATGGATACAACGGCGGCGGGTGGGATCGTTGCCGGGCACGCGCTCACCTTCCCGGCGCACGTGGAAAAACCGGGGGTGGTGAGCGGAACACCGCCGTGATGGCGCGGCTTGACGACCAGTGCGCGCTGAAACGCCCGGTCCTCAGACTCCGTGATAGCTCTTGAACCAGGTGACAAAGCGTGCGAGTCCCTCATCGAGGCCGGTCCGCGGTATCGGGCCGATCAGCTGCTCCAGCGCGGAGGTGTCGGCATACGTTTCCTCGACATCGCCCGGCTGCATGGGCAGCAGGCGCATCTCGGCCTTGCGGCTCAGGTGCTTCTCCAGCAAGGCGATGAACTCCATCAGCCCAACCGGGTTGGCTCCCCCGATATTGAACAACCGGTAAGGCGCCCAGCTCGCGCCGCCGCGCGGATGCATGATATCGAATTGCGGGTCGGATTGCGCCGGATGGTCCAGGACCCCGAGGATGCCGGCGACGATTTCGTCGATGTACGTGAAATCGCGCCGCATGCGGCCATGGTTGTAGACATCGATCGGTTCGCCGGCCGCGATCTTCAGCGCGAACTTGTAGGCGGCCATATCTGGCCGCCCCCATGGCCCGTACACCGTGAAGAAGCGCAGCCCTGTGCAAGGCAGGCCGTACAGATGGGCGTAGCTGTGCGCCATCGCCTCGTTGGCCTTCTTTGTGGCGGCGTAGAAGCTCACCGGGTGGTCGGTGCAGTCGGTCTCGCGAAACGGCAGGCGGCGGTTACCGCCGTAGACGCTGGACGAGCTGACGAATACCAGGTGGGGGACGCGGCCGTGGCGGCAGCCTTCCAGGACGTGGGTAAATCCGGTTAGATTGGCGGCGTTGTATGCGAGCGGGGCATCGATGGAAAAGCGGACCCCGGCCTGGGCGGCAAGGTGCACGACGGCGTCGAATTCACCCCCTCGGATTAGTTCGCTTGAGCGCGGATCCGCTACGTCGAGGTGCTCGAAATGAAACTCGGGCCGGGATTGCAGGCGGGCCAGGCGCGCGAGCTTGAGTGCCGGATCGTAGTAGTCGTTGAGGTTGTCGATGCCGACGACGCGATGACCGCGGCCGAGGAGCGCCTCGGCGAGGTGCATTCCGATGAAGCCGGCCGCGCCGGTGATGAGGATGGTCATTTCAGCGTTCGAACGTCCGTAGACCCGAACCGATCACCAGACTTCGATTGCTTCCCGGTTTCTCTCGCACGTACATTTCGACTCATGGCGATGGGTCTAATCAGTGCATCTGACCTGCAGACGGACGTGGTTCCGGCGAAACGCCGGTCGTCGCGGGGATGCCGGCATTGGGTATGTTCGCCGGCGCTGCATACTCCGGAACCCAGTGCGCCAACTGGGCGCGAATATCGGCAGAGGGCGGTGGCTCGCTGCGTGTCAGCCATAGAAAGAGGCCTTCCAGCCATGCGCGATCCTCCCCTCGCGCCTTCGCGATTCGAAGCTTTGGGTGCGGCGTGGGCAAGGAGTTCTCGTCGGTCGCAAGCAATTCCTCGTAGAGCTTTTCGCCCGGACGCAAGCCCGTGAACTCGATATAGATGTCCTCTTCGGCGAATCCCGACAGGCGAATCAGATCACGCGCGAGATCGACGATTCGCACGGGCTCGCCCATGTCGAGGACGAAGATCTCGCCGCCGCGCCCCATCAAACCCGCCTGCAAGACGAGCTGAGCTGCCTCCGCGATGGACATGAAGTATCGACGGACCTCCGGGTGTGTCACGGTCACCGGTCCGCCAGCGGCGATCTGGCGCCGGAACTTTGGCACCACACTGCCCGTGCTGCCGAGCACGTTCCCAAAGCGGACGATCACGAATCGGGTGCTGAGCGGCTGCTGCAGTGCCTGGCACACGAGCTCGGCGAGCCGTTTGCTCGCTCCCATGACGTTCGTCGGGTTCACTGCCTTGTCGGTCGATACGAACACAAACTTTTCCACGCCGTGCTCGATCGAGCTTTCGGCCAGTACGCGCGTGCCGTTCACGTTGTTCACAAGCGCTTGCCAAGCGTTCTCGTCTTCCATCAGCGGCACGTGCTTGTACGCCGCGGCATGAAAGACGATCGTTGGCCGATGCTTCGCCATCAAGCCGTCGATTCGTTCACGGTTCTTCACATCGCCAATTGCCCACACAAACTCGGTCTCCGGCGCTAGCGCCGGAAGCTCCTGCTCGACGCAATAGAGAGCATGCTCGCTGAGCTCGAGCAATACCAATACACGCGGACGGAAGCGCAATACTTGCCGGCACAGCTCGGATCCTATGGAGCCTCCGGCTCCCGTAATCATGATGGTGCGCCCGGAGACCCACTCCATCAGACCAGCGGTGTCCAATATCACCGGATCTCGGCCCAGCAAGTCATCGAGCTCCACGTGTCGAATCTGCGACACAGTCACCTTGCCGCTGACGAGGTCGTCGTACGAGGGAACCGTCATGGGTTCGATGCCGACGGCCGTACACAATTCGACGGCGCGCCGACGTACCTTGTGAGACGCGGCGGGTAGCGCGATGATCGCGTTCGTTACCGCCAGTTCCTCGCACCAATGCGCCAGTTCGTCGAGGCTTCCGAGAATCGTCACGCCGTGAATCTGGCGCCCGCGCTTCTTTCGGTCGTCATCCAAGACGCCCACGACACGCCAGTCGCGGTTGCGGGCGAGCTCAGCAACGAGGTTTGCGCCCGCCGCGCCCGCGCCGAGAACGAGGACGGGCTGGCGGTCGAACGGCAAGCGCCGCGAAGCTCGGCGTTCTTTCCACATCCGGTAAGCCAGGCGACTGCCCGCCATGCTGAACGCCAGCAATATGGGGTCGAGTACGAGGACCGAGCGAGGGATGGGTATGCGCAGCATGAACAGCAAAGCTGTTACGACGACGCCGGCAACAATGACCGAAAGCGTGATCTTCTTGAAGTCGGACAGGCTCGCATAGCGCCATATGCCCCGGTAGAGACCGAAGTACCAAAACACCCCGGTCTGAAGGAGCACGACGAAGGGAAGAGTTCGGGAAAAGTCGTCGAGATACTCCGAGGGCACTTGGAAATTGAACCGCAGTAGAAATGCGATCCACCATGCGAGCATGGCCGCCACCACGTCGTGCGCGGTTGCCATGGCTGTGCGTGGGTTCGGAAGGTGGGGCATTCAGGTCTCCGGAGCGTGCCGCCGCCAAGCCCGGTCAATGAAGGCCGTCAGCAGTAGATAGAGCAAGGCGCAAGCAGCCAGCAACGTGCCCTGCGCGGCGGCTGGTTGCTTCAACGCGAACAGCGCCAGCAGGCCACACGAGAGCATCAGTACGTATTCTGCGATCGCAGTCTTCTTGTGCCCCCAACCGAGTCGGACCAGTCGCTGATAGTAGTGGTCGCGGTGCGCCCGCCATACTCGTTCACGGCGCGCGCAGCGACGCAACAGCGTGACTGAAGCGTCGACGACAAAGGGTGAAAACACGAGCAGCGGAAACCATGCGGGCCATAAATTCTCGAGCCATCCCTGCACGCCGAGCGCGGCAGAGAGGAAGCCAATCGGAATCGACCCCGAATCGCCCAGAAAGACTCGGGCCGGATGGAAATTGCGGCTGAGGAATACCAGGCAGGCCAAAGCGATCGCCAGGCACGCCGATGCCAGGGAGGGCGACCCTCCGATCCATGCGGCGATGCCGTAACTGCCGAATCCGATGAACGCCATCCCGCCGGCCAAGCCATCCGCGCCATCCATGAAGTTGTAGAGATTGGTCATCCACGCGATCGCGATGGTGGCTGCCAACGCGGCAGTAACGCCTGCTTGTGGCTGCAAGAGCGCCGCAGCGACGATTCCAGCGGCCAATAGGTGGGCCGCTAAGCGAAAAGGGACTCTAAGGCCTCCAACGTCATCGAAGAAGGAAATGGCGAACAAAAAGACTGCCGGTAGGCATATTGCCCAATGTACGGCACTCGGAACGAAAGCCCAGCCTGCCGC
This sequence comes from Betaproteobacteria bacterium, assembly GCA_009377585.1. NCBI lineage: Bacteria > Pseudomonadati > Pseudomonadota > Betaproteobacteria > Betaproteobacteria bacterium. Next base: position 1,234 of record WHTS01000183.1, on the reverse strand, counting down.
AATCGCTGGGACGATGGCCAACCCGCCCACTCTGGGAACAGGCTCGGCATGCAGCGAACGCTCGTTCGGCCGATCCAGGGGCACGTTATGCCTGGATTCGAGAATTCGCAGGAATCCCCACGTCGCGCACGCGGACACGATTGGAGCGACGATGTATTGAGTGAGTCCCTCGTCCATGAGTGCGCCGTTGCAATCACTCGACGTAGGCCGCGCGGCGCAAGAACGCGACTACGGCGGCTGGCCGGCGTAAGGTTAACATGCAGCGTGCTCTCAGGCGCCCTCGCGGTAGCCGAGCACCATATCGGCAATGCCTTGCTCGAATGGATGCGTCGATCTCCAACCCAGCGTTTTTCGGATCTTGCTGCTATCGACGACCAACGACGAGGTGAGCCGGTTCACGGCGGCAGAGTTTCCGGTCATTGCTCCGGCAAGACGCAGCATTGAGACCGGTACCGGTAAGAGACGGGCGGGGCGCCCCAGTGCATGGCCGACGCTGATTGCGAGTTGCGACGACGAAACCGGTTGCTCGTCAGCTATGAGAAACGTTGCTCCCGCAGCCGCTGGATGTATAAGACAGACCTTCACCGCCCCGATCAGGTTTCCCATGCCGAGCAGACTGCGTCGGTTACGGACTGCTCCGATCGGCAGTGGCCACCCGCGATCCACGGCTTTCATCAATTGCATCAGATTTCCCTTGGCGCCGAAGCCGTAGATCAGCGTGGGCCGCAGGATGGCAAGTTCCAGCCTGGAGCGGGAACAAACCTCGTACAGCGCCCGCTCCGCTTCGAGCTTGGAAATTCCGTATGGGTCGGGAGGCGACGGCGGGTCTTCTTCCGTGAACGGACGCTCGCCGGTTACCTCGCCATTCACCTTGATGCTGCTCATGAAGATCAAGCGGCGTACGCCGGCTTCCGCCGCCTGCTCCGCAAGGCGCACGCTTCCTTCGACGTTGATCTTTCGATAGAGCGCAAGCGCGTCCGATTGAGCATCGCGCATGACATGCGCGCGTCCGGCCAAGTGCACGACGACGTCCGAGGCCAACAATGCGGGCTTCCATTCCGTCGCCGAATGGATGTCTCCGACCGGAACGAGCGGGTATGGCTTGGTCGACTCAATCGGTGTGCGTACTGCCGCCGTTACCCGATGTCCGGATTGATGCAGTGCCGCGCACAGCGCTTGGCCGACGAAGCCGTTTGCACCGGTCACCGTGATCCGTAACGAAGTCATTCCCTAA
>WHTS01000182.1 GCA_009377585.1 Betaproteobacteria bacterium | reverse complement strand
TTATTGGCTTTGCGGGCAGGCTATCGACCGAAATAGTATTGGACATCGACTCGTTATTGTCCCGCAAAATCCGCCGCTTAGTGCCACGTGAAACATGTACTGCTGCATCATGGGGGTATGGTTGCTGATACCGGGGTCGTTCAAGCTCTTCTCTTCACTGATCATTCCGGGCGTAAGCGATTGTAGGCATGACGCAAATCCGCTTTTGTAAGCTCAACCTCAAGGCTGGACTTGCCCGCTCTCGTCCGGCCTTGTCCGCGAGTTTGGTGTAGGTGGCGGTCTAGGTCTACGCTGGCCTCGCCATGAGGAAACCGCCGCCCATCCTGACCCCACGAATTATCGCCGACATGCGCGCGGGCGAGGAGTGCGCCGATCCGGACCATCCGGGCTTGCGCGTGCGGCGCACGAACGCGGCGCGCGTGTTCTTCTATCGCTATCGGGCGCCCGACGACGCGCTGCGGGAAATCAAGCTGGGCGAGTTCGGTCCGATGACTCTGGCGGAGGCCCGCAAGGCGCTCGGCCGGTTGAAGCTCGAGCGCGAGCGCGGGGTCGATCCGCAGCTGCAGAAGCAGCAATCGCGCGCCGAAGCGCGGCGCAAGCGCGAGGCGGAGAGGCTTGCGCGGTATACCGTCGAGAAGCTCGTCGAGCATTACATCGAGGAGCGGCTGAGCAAGCAGAAGCGCGGCGTCGAGGGCGCACGGCTGCTGCGCCGTGAACTGGTGGCCAAGCTCGGCGACCGTCCCGCTGCCGCGGTGACGCGACGTGAGCTGCTAGACGCGGTGATCCGCCCTATACTGACTCGCGCACCACGATGCGGTACGTATCTGCTCGGACGGATTCGCTGCGCTTACACGCATGCGGCGGAGCAGGGGCGCCTGCCGGACGAATTCGTGCTGCCGACGCTCGGCATCAAAGGCGCACCTCAGGTGCGCCGGAAACGTGCGTTCACGGATGCGGAGCTCGCGACATTCGTGCGCTGGCTGCCGCACAGTCCGTACAGCCGTACCGTGCGCGACGCGTTGACTTTGGTCCTGCTCACCGGGTGCCGCTCGGGCGAAGTGGTGGCAGCGCGCTGGCGCGATATCGACGTGGAGCGTGCGGTATGGACGCTGCGCGAGACGAAGAACGGCGAGCCGCATGATGTGATGCTTCCTCGTCAGGCGATCGAGTTGCTGACCGCTCGCCGTACGCTAAACGAAGCGTTCGTGTTTCCGTCGCGCATGGACGGGCATCATGTCGGACAAAAAGCGCTCGGCCTGGCGCAATACGAAGCGCGCAAGAAGAAGGAAGCACGCCCGCGGCCGATCCTATCGAGATCGCGTGGACGGTGCATGATCTGCGCCGCACCGTTGCAACGGGACTGGCCAAGCTCGGCTGCCCTCGGGTCGTTCAGGACCGCATCCTGAATCACGTCGATAGCTCGGTGAGTGCCATCTATGATCGACATCGCTGCGACGGCGAGGCGCGTGTGTGGTTGCAGAAGTGGTCGGATCATGTCGACGCGTTACGCGTGAGCAACGTCGTCCCCCTTCGGGCGGCGTGAGCGAATCTGCTGCTAGTCATCCAGAATCGACGTCTTCGTCTTGACGAGTGGGTCGAGCCAGTCCGCTTTGCATGGTGCGCTGCCGGGCTAATTCCATCCCCCGCTTCTTCCGGCCGAGCGTACCGTCGCGGCATTGGCGGGTTGGATTCTCGGGGAGAGATTAGGCCGGTACACAGAATGTTCTCAAAACCGCTTCATCTGCAGCAAAAGACGCTACGTGACATCCCTCGCTCACCGACTCCCTGAAAATGCCTATCGCACTCGCTTGCGGACGATGCAGGTCAATTTGAAAGCTTGTTCATCGAGGCCGTCCGCGCTCAATCCACGCCTGCGCCTCTCCTAGGGTAATCCGATACCGCGCACAGTTGTACGGCGTGAGAGCATTGAGCTCGGCTTCAAGCATTTCCCTGAACGCGCCCGCTTCCTCTGGCGGCACGCTGATATCAGAGGCGACTTGCTGAAGTGACTGTCCGTCTCGGACGATTCGCTGCACAGCTTCACTCAAATGTTCGCGATGCCGCACGCGGAAAGCATCAGGCGATCCCATCGCCTCTAGTATCACCTGATACTTGCGGATCGAGCGTCGATACGTCCAGGCGAATAGCTCGGCGGCGATCGTGACATCGAGCAGTTCATAGACGCCCAGCATGGCCTTTGCATAATCCTGCGGGTCGACATCGAGGAAGGCAAGCGGCGCGCAGTTGTAAAGCATCAACGGAATATTGGCCGCTAGTCGGCTCGTGCGCTTGTTGCCATCCTCGAAGGGTTGCAGATAGGCCAGATTCACCCAGAGAAAAAACGCCGCCTCGATCGGATTCTTGATGTACGAGGCCTTGCCGACGATGAGCGAGGTCATCTCCTCGAGGAGTTGAGGGACCTGCGAGGGGACGTACGTCGTATGGGAGATGTTGACGACCTTGGTCCGAATCGCGCCCAGGCCGGCTGAGTCGGCCAGCAGGTCTTGCATGAGCAACGCGTGCAGATTGCGAATAACGCTGTCCGTGAGGCCGTAGCTGGGCACGGCGTCGACGAGGAACTCGATGGCGCGCTTGTGGTTGAGGAGCATGACGCCTTCCAGATCGGTTGGCGCAGCACCGCTCTTGAACAGCTCTTCCGTCGCGAGCAGGCTGTAGGTGTTGCCCTCCAGTCGCGAAGACGACCACGAAAGATCGATGAGGAGCTGTTCCAGCACCTTGCGGGCATAGGTGCCCGCTGGTTGCTGGCCTTGCATCCTTCCTTCCTGCGCCAGCGTCTCTGCCAGCTCGCGCGGCAACAGGAACGACTCATTGGGCGTGTAGTCGTCGACAAACCCACGCTGATAGGTAACGGGAGGGCGGAGGCCCAAGGGGCGGTCTAGGTGGTCGAAGACAGCGCGAGCCTGCGCCGACCATCCCGGCGAGACGGTGGCGGACACTCCGATCCCGGCCTGTACGGCCTCGATTGTGGGCACGTCGACCGGCGCCGCGAAGTATCGGGTGGCTCGAGCCTTGCCCTTGCGGATCAGGGCGTTTTGTTGGACGAGCTTGTCCAACAGGCGACCGACTGTCGCGTAGCTCCCGCCCACGTGAGCGTGAATTACGGAGGAAGACACACCGTCAAGGCCTTCGGCACGCAAGGCCTTGATGGCTTCGAGAATGTCTGCCTCGTTGAGCTTGCGCCGCATGGATAAGATTCCCCAGAATCTCCTCATAAATGAGGAGATACCAGAATGTACTCATATATGAGGAGATTTTCAAGATTTGAGGAGATCTAAATCTGATCGGCGTTCGGGCTCCCATGCAAACCTCGGCCACCGGCTTCGTTCGGTCGCCGCGCAGCGCGCGAGACCGATCGCAGCCATAGAGAGGGCCTTACTTTCGTGGGCGTCCCGCGATCGGTACCTTCTTGACGTGATGCTCGATCGCCTCGATCACCGTTCCCGGCAGCGGCAGATTCCCCTTCTCGGCCTGCCAGTGTTGGTGAAAGAGCGCGACCGTCGCGTGCGCGGTATCCAGCACGATCTTCTCCGGCAGCATAGCCTTCGCGGCCAGGTGCGAAAGCTCATCCGCCGAGAACGCGTCGAAGCGCTTGCTGCGACTGACGGTCAGCGCCGCGTTCTCATCCTTGAGATACGCGATCGTCGAAACAAAATCATAGGCCGGGGCGAGTGCTGCCGTGCGGCGATCGGGATAGATCATCGACCAGTTCTTCAAATGCATGTCGGCATTGCCGATCAGTATGTTGAACGTGAGACGCCGGACGAACTCGACGATATCGGCCTCGTCGCCCTCGCTCGCGATCACGCGGGCGATACTGCGCATGCTGGCTTTCTTGTACTTCTCTTCCGGGTAGACACCGAAGATTTGGGCGAAGTCCTCGACGTGCACGAGCCCACCGCCCGCAGGCAAACGGTCGAAACGCTCGATCACAAGGCCCGGTCCCTTGAGATCGCCAATGCCGTAGGGCAGATTGCGGATATCACGGAGCTCGACGAGCTTGAGCGCAGGTACGTCGATACCGACGAGGCGCGCCAGCGTCATCATGGAATATTCATTCTCCGGCACGTTCTCGAAACGCTGCGAGGGCAGCTTGACGATCCATGAACCGCCGACACCCTTAGCGGGAATGGTGAGGCCGCCGCTCGCTTCATTGACTGCAGAGAACTTGAGCTGCACACCGGCGAGAGAGAAGCGCAGCGCGTCTTCACGGTGATCGTCATGCTGATGATCGTCACCAGCAGCATCGGGTGGCCAGGCCTCGCCGTCGGCCGGTTTGATAGTGATGGCACCGGGCAGGTCCTGCCCCAGCACCCAGAGCAGGAAGAATTCACGGACGGCGCTGACGCCTGCGCGTTCCGCCAGATAGTCGCGCATGTGCCCTTCGGGCAGCAGGTTGGAGAAGAAAGGTATGACCCTGGTCTGGGTCGGCCGAAAATCCATGATCAAGCCGCCGAAAGCATCCTTGAAGCCGAGACTCAGGACTGGCCGCTGCGCGTCCGCGATGTAGGCCTCATTGAATGCAAACAGCGTCCGGTCACCGGCAACACGGGTGAGCGTGCCGATCGGCGCGCCATACAGCAGGACATCGAGAACAGAGACATCAGCCATGATCGTCCTCGTCGTCGAGCCTGTACGCCGGTTTCACGGTCTCGAGCCGTGGCAACGCGGCGGCGGAATGCGCGAGGTTGTTGCGCAGCGTTTGTAGCTCCGTGAGCGCGCGACGAAGGGAGTCGGTCGCGTTGGTGTTCTCGATCGCCCGAACCGCTTTGCGCAGCGCGCTCAAGGCGTCCAGGTTCGATCGATCGAGCTGGAAATTCGAGAGGTCGCGCAGATATCTCTGGAACTGCGCATACTCCTCGCTCGTCTTGTCGATCTGGGCAAGGCTGGAGAACTGTTGCTGTATGCGGTGCAGCTCCTTGAGCGCTGCACCGGCGTCGTGCGAAACCGCCACGGGCTCGCTTGCTCTCACCACCGACTGCACGGCGGATACCGCCTTGCGCGGCACCAGCGCGAGCTCCAGATCGAGCGCGCGGGCAAGTGCGACGAGGGTCGACGCCCGGAAGTCCGCCGCGCCATTCTCGATCTTGGAAATCCGTGTCTGTAGGACGCCTGATTTTTCAGCAAGCGCGCGCTGGCTCAGGCCCTTGCTTTCACGGGCGGCTTTGAGGGCCTTGGCAATGTCCTGATATTCGTAGCTCATCGATATACTTTACAGCATAGATATACTTATCGATGTCTCATCGTATATCAAATAAGGAAAATCCGCCAAACAGTACGCTCAAAACGATATTTATTATGGAGCTAGATATTGTTTGATATATCAAAATGGAGGCATCATGACCGTGGTGAAGTGGCGCATTATTCGTATTGCGCCAGATAAAGGTGGCCATTACTTGGCTTTTGCGCCATAAGAGCGCCAACTTGATTGCCGATTGTGTCGGTCCAAAATTTTGGACCGGAGGTGAGCTCGCTTGACGGTAGCGCTCGAGAAGCTGATCACCGAAGCCGCGCTCGCGAAGCTCGCCGGCCAGCGCTCGTTCGAGCGGGGCGTTGCGTACTTCGAAGACCGTGCCGTGCTCTCGCTCATCCAGACGGGCAGCGCGGTCAAAGCCCGCGTGCTCGGAACCGAGGAATACCGCGTGTCGTTACGCGCCGAGGGCTCCGGCCTGGGCTGGTCGTACACGTGTCCGATGGGCGACGAGGGCGAATTCTGCAAGCACGCGGTGGCTGCCGGGCTCGCCGGGATCGCGCGGAAGGGCATGGACGAAGAGCCCGGCCCCGATGCGGACCGCGACGATCTGGCGCGGATCCGCGCATACCTCGAATCGCAAAGCAGGTCGAAATCTTTTCTCGACGAGGGCGATATTGATGCGGCGCTCGGGGAAGCGAAAGCGGGCGACTGCACGGCTGAGCTGTGGCTGCAAATTGCCAGGGCGTGCGCGGCCACCCATCCGCAGGACGCGATCGGCATCTATCAGGCCCACGTCGAACGCCTCGTGGCGCGTGCGAACAACCATGCCTACGATGAAGCGGCAGAGCTCGCCGGCACAATCCGCAAGGTCATGAGCCGAATTGACGGAGAAGCGGCCTTCCCCGGGGTGGATCACGGAGCTCAAGGCGAAACATAGGGCGAAGCGGAATTTCGTGAAGCGGCTGGACAGTCTCAGGGCACTGTGAAGACGGTCGTCTTCGCCGCCCAAATTGCACGACAAGATAAAAGGGGACGGCACTGTTGTGCCGATTTTGATTGGTCTGCACGAGGGTTGCCGCGACACGCGAAATTTCAGGGGTTGTGCCGCGTGGTGCGTTAAGTTCGCGAGACCATTTAGGATGATCCGTGCATGGCACGCCTGAATGCGCCCTGGTGCGCCCGGCGTGCGTCATGGAATTGAGCTACGACGTGTAACGCGGGGGTACCCTCAGCTGTCCCTTGGCTTTGCCGAGCTTGGATCGCGCTGGTGGCCTTGCTTTCTACGCATGCATTCTCTTGTTAACGGTCTTTGACGGTTGCCGAAGCGCCGTGGAACCTATGCCTCGATGGCCCGGGGAACGGCGCTGCGGGAGAAGATATGGCACGCAAACAGCTCGAAGCGGCCGCGAGCAGGCGTGAATCGGAAGTCTTGACGTTCGGTGCACTGCTGGTGCTGCTCGGCCGGCGATCGAGACAGTCGATCTATGATCTGATGCGTCGCGATCCTTCGTTTCCGAGGCCGCGGCAGCTCGGCAGTCCGTTCTCGATCGGATGGCTACGGGAGGAAATCATGGAGTGGCTTGTCTCGTGCCCGCACGTTGAATTGAACGGGCTGGACGCGATAGAGCGCCGTAGAAGTGCAGGCGTTCAGCGCGCATTGACTCCCGCTTCCTGGAACCGGCGTGTGGCAGCGGCAACTTTCTCGTACAAATCCTGCGGCGCAAACTCGCTGCCGTGGAGCTCAAGTACGGCAGGTCCGACTTCGAGCGTCGGCACTACGCACTGCTCGCGCCAATGTGCATCTACGGCATCGAGCTGCTGCCCGACAATATCCGCGAGTGTCGCGCAAATCTACTAGAGATCCTCGCCGACTACCTGAAGCTCGTGGATTCGGACGAGCTCTATCGGGCTGCTACCTACGTGCTGTCGCACAACCTTGTGCACGGCGATGCGCTGAAGATGAGCACCAGCGATGATCAGCCGATCACCTTTGCGGAATGGGGCTATCTCGGCAAGGGCAAGTTTCAGCGACGCAACTTTCGCTTGGACGTTCTCACCGGCTCGTCGGCCTTCAGCGCGGAGGGCTCGCTTTTCGCCGACCTTGCGAAGCACGAGCTTTTTACGCCGACGAGGTCGTACCCGCCGATGACAGTGAGCGAGCTGGCTGCGCTCGGCAACGCTGCGGAGGTGACGGCGTGAGCACGCAAGCAGCCTTCACCCTTTCGGGCCGCAACCCGGATGTGCTCACCTGCATCGCCAACCTCTCCAACGACGAGGTGTTCACGCCGCCGGAGTTTGCCAACCGGATGCTCGAAACCCTTGCCGGCACGTGGGCGGCTGACCACGGCGGTGCAAATCTCTGGGCAGACAAGACGGTCCGGTTTCTAGACCCGTGCACGAAATCGGGTGTGTTCCTGCGCGAGATCACCAGCCGTCTCACCAAGGGCTTGGCTGCGGAGAGCCCGGACCTTCAGGCTCGAGTGGAGCACATCCTGACCAAGCAGGTGTTCGGCATTGGCATCACGCATCTGACGAGCTTGCTAGCGAGGCGAAGCGTGTATTGCTCGAAGCACGCCAATGGCGAGCACTCGATCGTGAGGGGCCTCACGAAAGACGCGGGCAACATCTGGTTCGAGCGACTGGAACATACGTGGGACGATTCAAGGTGCGTGTACTGCGGGGCGCCGCGAGGGATATTCGATCGTGACGAAGGGCTTGAGACTCACGCATACGCGTTCATCCATACCGACGACGTCAAGGCTCGAATTGCCGAGTTTTTGGAGGTGATATGTCGGCGCTTTCATCTCGCGCAGAATCTTCTGGGCGGAGACAACGCCTGGGTGTCGGCCCACGGCTTGTTCGATGGCCGCCAGCGCGGTTTCAGCAATTTGGTTGGCCAAACCGTTCGCCTTCCTTGCGTATAGGTTTGTATGCGCAATAATCAAGCGTATACGCAACGAATGTTGCGTATAGATTCCTGGTCAGCGCAGGGCTGCTTCGCTTCGCAGGGCTGCTTTGCTCAATAGAGCGCGGCTCGGCTCCGTGCGGCTCAAGCCGCTTCGAGCTTATGCGAGAACGTCGCGAGTGGA
>WHTS01000181.1 GCA_009377585.1 Betaproteobacteria bacterium | reverse complement strand
CCGGTCGAACTTGTTGATGGCCACCACGTCGGCGGCATCGAGCATCTCGATCTTCTCGAGCTGGCTGGCCGCACCGTACTCGGGCGTCATGACGTACAGCGACACATCGGCATGCGAGACGATTCCCGCATCGCCCTGGCCGATGCCCGAAGTCTCGACGATCACGAGGTCGGCGCCCGCCGCGCGGCACACTTCGATGGCGCCCGGCAGACAGCGCGCGACCTCGGCGCCCGAATGGCGGGTGGCGAGCGAGCGCATGAACACGCGTGGGCCGTCGATGGCGTTCATGCGGATGCGATCGCCCAGCAGCGCGCCGCCGGTGCGGCGCCGCGACGGATCGATGGCGATCAGCGCGATGGCGAGCGTATCGCCGTAATCGACGCGAAAGCGCCGCACGAGCTCGTCGGTGAGCGAGGACTTGCCGGCGCCGCCGGTCCCAGTGATGCCGAGCACCGGCGCGCGGTTGACCGCGGCGCGCTGCGCGACGACCGTACGCGTGTCGTCCGCCAACGCGCCCGATTCGATCAGCGTGATCGCGCGCGCAACCGCGCCCTGCTCGCCGCGAAAAAGCGCTTCGAGACCGCCGGGGATCGACCCCGGGCACACCTCGGCCGCAAGCGCCAGCATGTCGTCGATCATGCCCTCGAGGCCCATGCGCGCGCCGTCCTCGGGCGAATAGATGCGCGCGACGCCACGGGCATGCAGCGCTTCGATCTCGGCCGGGATGATGACGCCGCCCCCGCCGCCGAACACCTTGATGTGGCCCGCGCCGCGGGCGCGCAGCAGATCGAGCGCATAGCCGAAGAACTCGACGTGGCCGCCCTGGTAGGAGCTCACGGCGATCGCGTGCACGTCTTCCTGCACCGCGGCGGTAACGATCTCCTCGACGGAGCGATTGTGGCCGAGGTGGATCACCTCGGCGCCGGCTGCCTGCAGCATGCGGCGCACGATGTTGATCGAGGCGTCGTGACCGTCGAACAGGCTCGCCGCGGTGACGAAACGCAATCGCCGGGCGGACGTCGGGTCAGCTGGAGCGCTGCGGATGCTGAGATCGGTCATCGGTGCCGAAAGGCGGGCAAGGGGAGATGCCCATTGTAGACTGCGGCTCGCCTGGGCGCAGGTCATTCCTTTTCGTTGTCGGCCAGCCACTTCAGAAGCTGCGCCGTTTCGGCGGATGCCTCGGCGGACGGCGATCCTCCCTCCATTGCCGTAACCCACAGGGCATCGGGGAAGCTGCAAAGCTGGGCGTAGTGCTGCGCCAGGCGCTCGAGGTTGTCGCGGACTCGATCGAACGCCATCCGCAACCCGGCCGTTTCCCTCTCGTCCGCAGGCAATTTCTCGATAGCCGCGGTCAGTTCGGTCAACACCATGATGGCTTCATGGATGCGTCCGATATCCATTGACTGCTCCTCCGTCGCTCGTGTTCGTGTGCGCAAACCCCACTAGCGCGAGGATTCGACCTCTACCGTCTCGAACTCCGCCGGCAAGGTGATCTCGATCAGCTCCAGGTCGTCCGAATGTGCGATCTCGTCGTGCTCGATGCCTGGAGGCTGGTGCACGCAGCTGCCCGCCTCGGCGCGCACGCGGCCCACCCCCTGGTAGTCGAACTCGATCCAGCCCCGGACAACGTAGAACATCTGGAAATCGAGCTTGTGGAAATGTGCGCCGGTCACCCCGCTGGCACCGGGCTTGGCGCGAATGACATGCGCGAGAACCTTGCCGTCGGTCGCTTCGCGGATGCCGAGATCGCGGTACTCGAAGAACGACCGCAGGCCGCGTGGTTCGAAATGCGCATCGCACAAGTGGCTCACCGAGAATTTCACGCTGCTTCCCCCTTTTCGCTCGTGACGACCGAACCGGTCTGCCCGCTGTGACTGCAGGCCGGCACGCCATCATTCTGCGCCCGGACGCGCGAAACGCATACACCCATCACCACCACCTGTGTATCGCGTCTACTCGTGCTGCCCGGAGAACGCGAGCGTCTTCTCCAGGCGCCGGTCCAGCCTCAGATTGTCACGGCGTATGCGCGCGTTGTGCTTCTCGGCGGCGGCTTGCGCGCCGAGCCGCAGCAGCCTCAGCATCCAGCGCGAACGGCCGAACGTGTCGCCGCAATTGGCCGCGAAGCGCGTGAGCCAGGGCGCGTGGGTGCGGAAGAGCTCGTCGTCAACCGCCACCAGTGCCGCGCAACTTCCCGGATCGCCCTGGCGCGCGCAGCGGCCGGCGAGCTGGCGGTCGATGCGCGCCGACTCGTGGCACTCGGTGAGGATGACCTGCAACCCGCCGCGCTCGACCACCTCGGCGGGCAAGCGGATGTCGGTGCCGCGTCCCGCCATGTTGGTCGCGACGGTGATGCGTCCCGGAGTGCCGGCACGCGCGACGATCTCCGCCTCTTCGCTGTCCTGCTTGGCGTTGAGCAGCGCATGCTCGAGGCCGCGCGCCGCAAGCACCTGCGCCAGCTCTTCCGAGGCGCGCACCGAGCGGGTACCGATCAGCACCGCCCGGCCCTGGTCGCGCGCGACCCGTTCGGCCAGGTCGGCTACGGCCTGCCACTTCTGCGCGGCGGTGGCGAACAGGCGCCCCGGCAAGTGGCTGCGTCGGTTCGGCCGATTGAGCGGAACCTTGACCACGTCGAGACGAAAGATCGACCAGATCTCGGGTGCGACTTCGCGCGCGGTGCCGGTCATGCCGGCCAGACGCAGGTAGCGCCGGAACAGGCGCTGGTAGGTGATGCGGGCGAGCGTGTCGCGGCGTGTGGTCAGCTCGACCGCTTCCTTCGACTCGATCATCTGGTGCAGCCCGCGCTCCCAGGAACGGTCGGCCATGATGCGTCCGGTGAACTCGTCCACGATCTGCACCTTGCCGTCGGTCACGACGTAATGCTGGTCGCGTACGAACAGGTGCAAAGCCGAAAGCGCCTGGCGCAGCAGCTCTTCACGCGCGCGCGACGATGTCCACGCGCCGTGCTTGTCCTCGCTCCATGCGCGCAGGCGATCCTTGCCCGCCTCTTTGAGATCGACGATGCGGTTGCGGCGGTCGATCGCGTAGTCCTCGCCTTCGTTGAAGCTGCCTGCGAGCTCGAGCGCCTGGCCGCAGAGCTCGGCCTCGGCGTCGTCGCCTTTGGCGGCGGACAGGATCAAGGGCGTGCGCGCCTCGTCGACGAACACGCTGTCGGCCTCGTCCACGATGCCGAAGTGCAGGCCGCGCAGCACCACGCGGCTGGCGCGGCCGCCGCCGCGCAAGCGCTCCAGCGCGAGATGCGCCGCGCTGCCGGCGGTGCCGAGCGCGACCCGGTCGCGCAGGTAGTCGAAGGCGAGATCCTTGTTGGTGCAATACGTGATGTCGCAGGCATAGGCGGCGCGGCGTGCATCCGGCGCCATGTCCTGCACCACGACCCCGACCGTCAGCCCGAGGAACTCGTATACGGGACCCATCGCCGCGGCGTCGCGGCGCGCGAGGTAGTCGTTCACCGTGATGACGTGCACCGGCACGCCCGCGAGCGCGGCGGTCGACGCCGGAAGCGTCGCGGTCAGCGTCTTGCCCTCGCCCGTCTCCATCTCCACCAGGCGGCCTTGCAGCAGGCCCCAGCCGCCCATGAGCTGCACGTCGAAGTGGCGCTGGCCGATGCGGCGCTGCCCGATTTCGCGCACCAGGGCGAAGGCGCGTCCGACCGCCTCGAGCGCGAATCCCTCGCGCCGCAGCCGGCGGCGCAGCTCGGCCGCCACGCCCTGCAAGGCCTCGTCGGAGGCCGTGCGCAGCTCGGCTTCGTGCTCGGCGGCATACGGCACGATGCGCGCCAGCCGTTGCGACGGATCGACCAGCGTGCGCGCAAGCGGCCGCGCCACCCGGCTCACCAGCCAGTCCGCGACGCGGTCGTGCCACTTGGGCTCGTGCTCCGCGCGTTCGGGATAGGCGCGCGCCGCGGCCAGCTCGGCATCGGCGCGCAGTAGCGCTGCCCGCGTCATATCCGCACCCTATACATTGAAGCGGGTGAGGAAGAGCCGCCGCAGGCTGCGATACCACTGTCGGCCCAGCGGCTCGGGTACGTGGTCGAAGCGAACGTAAACCCGCCCGCCATAGAGCGCGCTGGCCGGCGCTTCCAGCTCGAGCTCCAGCTGGAATACCCGCTCGATGGTCTTGACGCCCTTGGGGTCGCGCGGATCGACCGGCACGGTGCCGCCGCCTTCGGGCGAAAGCGCCTTGCTCGGCAGCTCCTCGGCGCCGCCCGGGATCTGGCGCACGATCTTCGCCTGCATGACTTGCTCGATCCGGTCGCTGGCGCGGATCTCGACCTCGTTGGTCGCGAGCCGCACGAGGTCGACGTCGCTTTGCGCAACGATCACGCGTGCATGCGGCTGCGCCGGCTCGATCACATAGGCGATGAGCTCGCCCTTGCGGAAAAACCGCCCTGGCTGATCCACCTCGCGCGGCACGGTGAATACGCCCGAGGATTGGGCGCGCGCGATCAGATCCGCGCCGCGTTCGCGGGCGCGCGCAAGCGCGGCCTCCTCGCGCTCGAGCTGCTCGCGGGTGATCTGCGCCTGCACCCGATCGGTCACGAAGTGCAGCGCGTATTGCGCCTCGAGTTGCGCCACCCGCGCCTCGGCCACCCGGATCTCGGAGGTGAGTGCCGGGTCCATGCTTTCGATCAGCGCATCGCCCGCGCGCACCGTGCGCCCCGGCTCGACCAGGTAGCGCGCGAGGAACCCGTTCGCCCCGGCGCGGACCATCTGCTGCTCCGGTAGCCAGATCACGCCCTCGGTCTGGGAGCGGAACGGCATCGGCACGAACGCGATGAACGCGCCCAGAAGCGCAAGCCCGCCGATGCTCACGACCGCGACCCGGTTTCGATGGCGCGCAAGCCGCGGGCTCGTCGCCAGGTGGTGCACGGTCTTGCCGATCGGCACCAGGCCCATCGCGATCACCGCCCAGATCGCAAGGATCACGCCGATGACAAAGAACTCGCCGGCGATGAAGAGAATGATCGCGACCACCACGACGATGCGGTAGAGGAACGAAGCGATGCCGTAGAACACGAACCAGGCCTTCTCCCCGGGAGTCGCGTCGGGCGCTTCCACGTCGTGGGCGCCGAACAGGTAGCGCTCGAACAGATACCCGAGGTAGCGCATCGAACGGGTGGCGAGGTTCGGGATCTCGATCAGATCGGCGAGGATGTAGTAGGCGTCGTAGCGCAGCAGCGGATTGCCGTTGAAGATCACGGTCGAGACGCCCGCGATCAGGATCACGTTGAAGGCGATCGCGCGCACCATTCCCGGCTCCGCCAGCAGCCAGACGTAGAACGCGATCGCGGCCAGACCGAGCTCCACCATCATGCCGGCCGCGCCCACCACCGCGCGCTCGTACTTGGAGCGGAACACGCTGGCGCTCGATGCATCGACATAAGGCACGGGCATCAGCACCAGCAGCATGACGCCCATGTCGTGCACTTCGCCCCCGCCCGCCTTGGCCGCGATGCCGTGACCGAGCTCGTGCAGCGCCTTGATGAGCGGGAACAGCAACCAGATCATCAGCAGATTGTCGACCGCGAACACCCGGTCGGCGACGCCGTCGGTGAGCTCGCTCCAGTTGGGCGCCACCAGGATGAGCGCGGGTACGACCACGACGAGCCACAGCAGCATCGCCGGCCAGCCCCAGAACGGACGCACGAGCGGCAGCAGGCGATCGAGCAGGCGGTCGGGATCGACCAGCGGCAGCTTGACCGCCATGGGATTGCCGATCGCCCTGCGCGTGCGCGCGCGGTCGTGGCGCTGGGCACGGTCGAACAGCTCGGCTACATCGGGAGATACGTCGCACTGAAGCAGGTCGGAGGCATGCAGCTGGCCGAGCAGATGGATGAGCTCGTCCTGCGTCGGTGCGGCGTCGCCGAGGCGCCGGTTCGATGCTTCCCACAGGCTCCCGACCGTGCGGTTGCCGTCCATGCCGTTGATGACCAGACGCGCAGCCGGCGTGAAGCGGTGCGCCCGCCCCGAGGCGGGGTCCTGCAGGACGAACCAGACCTGGCTGCGATAGCGGTGGCGCTGCATGCGCGCGTGGCTGCGCATGCGCGGCTTCAAGCCTGCGACGCGGTACCAGGAAGCGCTCAGCAGCGGGCCGGCCATAGGCTAGGCTTAGGGCATCCAGGTCCAGAACGCGAGCCGCAGCCAGTCGACCAGGTGATGGGTCCAGATCCAGATGCGCCGCCGCTCGCCGATCGAGATCTTGCCCACGCCTTCCATGCCCGGGCGCAGCCGCTCGCTCGCGATGTCGGCCTGCGCCTCGACGCGGAAGTAGTTGCGTCCATCCTCCGAGCTCGACACCGGCGTGACCCTGGCCACCGAGAACGGCATGCGGCTGCCCGGAATACCGGAGAGCGCGAGCTCGCCTTTCTGCCCGACCTCGACGTGGGCGATGTCGCGCTCGTCCACCTGGAGGATGACGCGATAGGCATCGAGCGGCGCGATCTCGAACAGCACCTTGCCCTGCTCGACCGGCGTGCCGAGCAGCTGGCTCAGATCTCCGCTCACCACGACGCCGTCGAACGGCGCGACGATGCGCGAGCGCGACAGCCTTTCTTCGATCAGCTCGAGCTGCGCCTCGGCCTGGTTCACCTGCGCGCTCAGCACGTTCATGCTCGGCCGATCGCGGGTGGCGAGCGCCTGGCGATATTTGCGCAAATGCTGCTCGCGCTCGGCCTCCCAACGCATCTTCTCCAGCAGGAGATCGCGATCGTCCAGGCGCGCGAGCAACGCGCCGGCCTTGACCACGTCGCCCGCGCGCACCGGGCTCTCGGCGATATAGCCCTCGAAGGGCGCGACCGCCGCGCGCTGCACCGCGCCCTCGACCACGGTCTTGGCCGCGACCCGGTGCTCGCCGTCGGCGAAGGACAGGAAAAGCACCACGGCCAGAGCGAGCGCGCCGAGCAGCTTCCAGCCCGGATGACGCGGCCCGAACAGTGCGCGCGTGCCGGCGGCGGCGCCGTCCCATGCGCGCCGCGGAATGCTGCGCTCGTTCTCGCGCTTCAGATCGAGCACCGGCCCCAGCAGCAGGCCGAGCGTGCGCACCAGCTCGACCGTGGGCGCATCGAACGCCTCGCCCTGGGTGCGCTCGAGCATCAGCACGCCCCAATCGTGGCCGTGGGCCGCCAGCGGCGTGGAGACGATGGCGATGTCGCCGGCATCCTGCGCCAGCGTGGCATGCGCCGCGCCGAGCAAGGCGTCGTCGCCGGGCGCCGGGTGCACGAACGCCGTGCCGAGATCGAGCACTTCGTCCATGGCCTCGCCGATGCGGCGGGCCAGGTTCGACTTGGCATCGAAGGTCGCGGTATGCGAGATGGCGAGCACCCGGCACTCGCCGCGACGCTCGGCGCCGATGGTGACGCGCTCGCAGTCGAGGCGGCGCGCGAGATCGTTGGCGACCGCCAGCGCGGCGGCGCGAAAGCGATTCTCCTGCACGGCCGTCGCAACCAGCTCGGTGGCGAGCGCAAGCCGGTCGAGCGTCGCCTGGCGCTGCTCATAATCGCGCTGCCGGTAGAGATCGACCAGCCAGGCCGCGCCCCAGTGGATCAGCCGCAGCGCTTGTTGCAGCTCGGCATCGGGCCGCGAGCCGAGGTCGAGCACGACGGCGCCATGCAGGCCGCCGGCGACTTCGATCGGGTAGGCGACCCGGGCGCCGCGCAGCCGCCGCTCCGCTTCGATCTGGATCGGCTCGACGATGCCCTGGCGCTCCGCCAGCGCGCGCTGCGCGGTCGGGGCAAGGTAGGCCATGTCGCGGGCCGGATCGGGCCAGATGGCGGCCGGCACATACGTGTTCTCGTGCTCCGAACGCGTCAACAGCAGCGCGCCCAGCACCTGCTCGACTTGCGCGCAGAGGATGGCGAGCCAACTGGCGAAGAACTGATCGGCCGAGCGTGCCGCTACGAACGCGCTCCAGGCGACCGATTCGGCGTCTCCCGCCTCGGAGGCGTAGTGATGCTCCGCGGCTCGATCCGCCTCGAGCGTACGTTCAATCCCGGAGGGCGATGACATTGTTCGATCAGCGTGCAGGAGCCCGGAGTCTACCCGGTTCGCCTGCGCTCCGGTTGGCGTGTTCGGCGAGCGGGTTAACCCGGATATTTCATCGGGGCACGGGATGATGGCGAGTCGAGTTGCGAGCCAGTTTGGGCTCGGCCGTCGCAGCCAATAGCCAGCCTATTGGCAAGACGGACATGCACAAAATGGCCGCAACTCGGCCGCCAGCGCCCGTGCAGGCCGACGGTTAATTCGTACTTTAGCGCCTACGTCCTCAATCATGTCATTACTCAAGCGTCGGTCACGATTCGGGCCGGCCTGGTGAAATATCCGGGTTCACCGCCTCGCCG
>WHTS01000180.1 GCA_009377585.1 Betaproteobacteria bacterium | reverse complement strand
ATCAAAGCCGGCCAAGTATCCGTCTTCAGGCCGCGTTCAGCAGGAAATAGAACTGGCCGAGCAGGATCAGCGCCATGACCACCAGAGCGTACTTGAGCCAGCGGCGGTAGGTCTGCGCCGGCACCCGGTTGCGAATGCGGGTGCCCGCGAGCGAGGTCACGATGCCGACCACGCACAGCGGCACGGTCGAGAGCCAGATCGCATTGGGGACGTCACCGCTTGCGATCAGGGTCGAGATCTGGGTCGTCTTGCCGGTGAAGAAGCATAGGTTGAGCGCCTTTACCAGCGCGACTGGCGTCAAACCGAGCGAGAGAAAGTAGATCAGCAGCGGCGGCGCCGCGATATTGACCGAGCCGTCGAACAGCCCGCCCAGGAACCCGAACAGCGCGCCCGCCTTGTGCCGGTGCGTCCGGATGAGCTGCGACTCGCCGCGGCCGATCCAGTCGAGGCCCAGATACACGATGATCGCGAACGCGAGCAGCAGCGTCAACGGCGCCGGATCGATGACGATGAAAAGCTGCGTGCCGGCATAAGCGCCGAGCAACGCCCACAGTGGCATGCGCCACCATTCGCGCACGGTGGCGAAGAACGAGCCGCCGGCGACGATGGCGACGATCACCACCGCGAGCGTCGGCGGAACGACCAGGACGACGGCGGTCTTGATGTCGGTCACGAGCGAAATGAGCGGTGTCGCGACCAGCGGAAAACCGAGTCCGAGCGTGCCGTGCACGAGCCCGGCGAACGCAATCGCAAAGGCCACGCAAGCGATCGAAAGCACCGGCATGCTGTCGAGCGCAATCACGGTGTGTCGACGCGCTTGCGCGGAATCAGGCGGCGTCCTTGCGCGGCGTCGCGTCCTGCTTCGCCCAATAGGTCGGGGAGGCCTTCGATCGGGCCAGCGCCTCGGGCGTCTCGAACCCGGGCGCCATGGAGCCCGGCGTGCCCGCCATGACCTGGTGATGCTCGATGTCGAGCAGGCGCAGCCAGCTCTGCTGCCCCATCGTCAGCGCCACGAAGCAGCCGATCTCCACCAGCTCGGCCTGCGTGAAATGCTCGTGCATGCGCGCCCAGAACGCGTCGTCGACATTCAGGCGCCAGGTGATGGCCTCGGCATACGCAAGAGCCGCCTTTTCGCGTTCGCTGTACTTGCCCGATCGTTCGAAATTGACCAGATCGTCCACCTGCGCTTCGTGCACGCCGGACTGGGCTGCCTTGATCGAGCGCTGGTTGCCGCAGAACTCGCACTTCACGGAACGCGACACGTACAGCCGGCACAGCTCCTTGATCGCGTGGTCGCACACGCCTTCGCGGAAGATCGTTTGCCACGAGTTCGCAAAGCTCCAGAAGCAGGCGGGGACGTGCGCGCGCACCGCCGAGCTCTCCGGGCGCGGCGTGCCGTACTCGGCGCAGCGCTGCATCTCGCGCCGCATCCTGTCGTCCATCTGTTCCAGCGGCACGTAGCTGATACGCGGTGCGTTCATTGTCATGCCTCCGTCGTTGAGTGCGTTCGGCGCTCGATCGTCGATTCCGCAGCCGGCGAAAGCTCGAGTGCCCGCGCCACCGCCTCCGCGGCGTGGATCGCTTTTCGGGGCGAAAGCTGCTCGATCTGCTCGCGGCAACTATAACCCGAAGCGACGATCAGCTCATCGGCGGCTGCGGCACGCACGGCGGGCAGGAGCCCGAGCTCGGCCGCCTTCACCGACAATTCATAGCTCTCGGGGCGGAAGCCGAATGCGCCGGCCATGCCGCAGCAGCCCGAAGCAATCGGTTGGGCTGTGATGCCAACGCGACGCAGCAGCGCCATCTCGCCGCTCATGCCGAGCAGCGCCTTGTGATGACAATGGCCGTGGACACGCGCCCGAATTGCCGGTGCCTGCTCCGGCAGCCCCGGTTGGCTCTGCAGGAAGTCGCTGAAATAGACCACCTGGTCGGCGAGTCTGCGTGCCAGCGGGTCGCCGGCAAAGAGGTTGGGCAGCTCGTCCTTGAAAACGGAAACGCATGCCGGCTCCAGGCCCACGATCGGGACGCCCGCCTCGATCTCGTTGCGTAACGCTTGCATGATCTCTGCGAGCAGCGACTTGGCCATGTCGAGCATGCCGAAGTCGTACAGCGGCCGCCCGCAGCACAGCGGTCGGGTGGGCACGCGCACCGAGTAGCCGGCAGCCTCCAGCACTTGGGTTGCAGCAATGGCGGACTCGGGATGAAAGTGATTGTTGAACGTGTCCGGCCAGAGCACGACTTCACGGCCGCTCGCCGCGCGTCGCGCCCTTCTTTCGAACCAGCGCACGAACGTGGTGGAGGCGAACTTCGGGACTTTGCGCTCGGGTGCGATTCCCGCCCAGCGCTTGCCCAGTGCGCTCAAGCCCGGCGTCGCATTGACGAGGTTGACGATGCCGGGCGCGTGCGAAGCGAGCCGTGCCCAGCGATGGATCATGCCCATGCTGCGCGCCTGGCGCGGGAGCGGATGGGTTTCGTAGTAGTGCGACAGGAACTCCGCTTTGTAGGTCGCCATGTCGACCTGCACCGGGCACTCGCTCTTGCAGCTCTTGCAGGCAAGGCACAGGTCGAGCGCTTCCTTCACGTCTTCGTTCGACCACAGATCGGTGAGCGTCTCGCCGCGGAAGAGCTCGCCGAAAAGGCGAATGCGTCCGCGCGTCGAATGCTTCTCTTCGCCGGTCACGCGGTAGCTCGGGCACATGACGCCGCCTTCGAGATTGCGGCACTTCGCAACGCCCAGGCAACGATCGGCTGCGTGCGCGAAGCTGCCGAAATCGGCGGCGAACGAAAAGCGGGTCTTCGGTTCGATCGGCCGGTAATCCGGATGGATGCGCAGATTCTCGTCCACGCGGTAGGCATCCACCACCTTGCCCGGGTTCATGCGATTGCGCGGATCCCAGATTTCCTTGAATTCGCGAAACGCCTGCATGAGCTCGGGCCCGTACATGCGCGGCAGGAACTCGGCGCGCGCCTGGCCATCGCCATGCTCGCCGGAGATCGAACCGCCGTATTTGACCACGAGATCGGTCGCCTCTTCCATGAAGCGGCGCATCGCCGCAATACCTGCGTGTGTTTCCAGCTCGAAGGTGATGCGGCCGTGAATGCAGCCGTCGCCGAAGTGGCCGTAGAGCGAGGAGCGATAGCCGTACTTGTCGAGCAGTCGGCGAAACTCGCGCAGATAGTCGCCCACCCGTGCCGGATCGACCGCGGCGTCCTCCCAGCCCGCGCGCGGCTCCTCGCGCACGCCGGGGACCGCGTTGCTCGCACCGGCGCCGACCTCGCGAATGGCCCACACGACCTTCTGTTCGGCGCCCGGGTAGATGCGCGAGCCGCGCACCAGACCCGAGCGCATCTCGGAATCGACCAGCGCTACTGCGCGCGCCATTGCCTGCGCGAGATCGTCAGCGCCGAGCTCGACCATCAACCAGCCCGATCCCGGCGGCAGCAGCGCAATCTCGGCGCCCAGCAGACCCTTCTTGCCGAGATCGTCGATCAGCATGACGTCGAGCCCTTCGAGCGCCACCGGTGCATGCTCGAGGACGAAGGGCGTCCGATCGCCGGCGACGAACATGTCGTCGTAGCCGAGCACCACCAGCACGCGCACCGGCGGGCTCTCGACCAGCTTGACCTTCGCCTGCAGCACGATCGCGCAGGTGCCCTCGGTGCCGACCAGTGCGCGCGCCAGGTTGAACCCGTGGCTGGGCAGGAGCTCGTCGAGGTTGTAGCCGGAGACCCGCCTCCGGATTCGAGGAAATTCGCTGCGCACGCGCTCGGCGTGACGTTGCGCGAGCTTCGCCAATGCGGCATGGATTTCGGCTTTGCGGCCGCCCGCCGCGACGATGGCGGCGAGCTCCTGCTCGGACGTCGGGCCCACCCACATGCGGCTGCCGTCGTAGGTGAGAATTTCCAGCGCCTCGACGTTCTCGACCGTCTTTCCCGCCATGACGGAGTGCGCGCCGCAGGAGTTGTTGCCGATCATGCCGCCCAGCGTGCAGCGGCTATGCGTTGCCGGATCGGGACCGAAGGTGAGCCCGTGCCGCTCGGCCGCGTTGCGCAGGCTGTCGCAGATGACGCCGGGCTCGACCACCGCGGTGCGTGCCTGCGGATCGATGGCGACGATGCGCGTGAGGTGGCGGGACACGTCCAGGACCACGGCGACGTTGCAGGTCTGGCCGCACAGGCTCGTTCCCGCGCCGCGCATGAGGATGGGGGCATCGAATTCGCGGCACACGGCGACAGTGGTTACGATGTCGTCGATCGTGCGCGGAACGACCACACCGATCGGCACCTGGCGATAATTGGAGGAATCGGTCGCGTAGAGGGCGCGGGCGCCCGCATCGAAGTGCACCTCGCAAGCGAGTCGCGCGCGCAGGCGGGCTTCGAGCGCAGCCGCATCGAGCGGGCGCCCGGGAACGACCTCGGGTTTCATCGGGCGATTATAGCGAGCCATGCTCAACCTACCGTCGAGCGGTACCCGAGCGCCGTCATTCCCGCGCAAGCGGGAATCCAGAATCGGTCTTGTCTCACTGGGCGCCTATTTCCTGGGCTCCCGTTTGCACGGGAGGTCGCTTCCGCTATAGCGGGAGCGACGTCGCTGTCGAAACCGGACCTCGCGCAACGACTAGGGACGGTAGGATCGAGAGGCTGCGAGCCTCGCACAACCAAAAGGAGAACACCATGGCAACCAAGATCTTCGTCAATCTGCCCGTCAAGGATCTGAACAAGTCGGTCGAATTCTTTACCCGCCTCGGCTACACGTTCAATCCGCAGTTCACCGACGAGACGGCGACCTGCATGATCGTGAGCGACGACATCTTCGTCATGCTTCTGACGGAGGCGAAATTCCAGAGCTTCACACCCAAACCCATCTGCGACGCGCGCCGCAACACCGAGGTGCTGACTGCGCTTTCTTGCGAGAGTCGCAGCCATGTGCGCGAGATGGTTCAAAAAGCCGTCGCGGCGGGCGGAACGACATACAACGATGAGCAGGATCACGGCTTCATGCTGCAGCACGGCTACCAGGACCTCGACGGACACATCTGGGAGCTGGTCTACATGGAGCCGAGCGCGCTACAGTCCGGGTCTGCGTAAGGGTTCTTGCGGTGCACGGCCTGCACCGTCGGCGCTGCATTGCGGATGCCATGCACGCATGCAAAAATGGCCTGCGCCCGCCGTCACAACGCCGCCAGGCTTTCCCGCTTGCGCAGGAAACGACGGACTCCGGGCGCAGCGATCGGCTGCTCCGGTGCGCATGGACACGAGAACCTACGACTACGTCATCGTCGGCGCCGGATCGGCGGGCTGCGTGCTCGCCAACCGGCTGAGCGCGGGAGGCCGGCATTCGGTGCTGCTGCTCGAAGCGGGGCCGGCCGACCGCTCGATCTGGATCCATCTGCCGATCGGCTACGGCAAGACCATGTTCCACGAGCAGTACAACTGGCGCTTCAGCACCGAGCCGGACCCGGGGGTGAACAACCGGCGCGTGTACTGGCCGCGCGGGCGCGGCCTGGGCGGATCGAGCTCGATCAACGGGCTCATTTTCATCCGCGGCCAGAAGGACGACTACGAGCGTTGGAAGGCGGCCGGCAACAACGGTTGGGGCTGGGACGATGTCCTGCCCTATTTCATCCGCTCGGAGGACAACTGCCGCGGCGCAAGCGAGCTGCACGGCGCCGGGGGGCCGCTGAGCGCGTCGGATATCGGCGAGAAACATCCGCTGGTCGATGCCTTCATCGACGGCGCGGCCGATCTCGGCATCGCGCGCAACGACGACTTCAACGGGCGCGAACAGGAAGGCGCGGGCTACTACCAGCTCAACACCCGCAACGGCCTGCGCTGCTCGGCGGCCGGCGCCTATCTGCGGCCGGTGCGCAAGCGCAGCAACCTGACCGTCGAGACCGACGCGCACGCCACCCGCATCGTGTGCGAAGGCCGGCGAGCCGTCGGCGTGCGCTACCTGCAAGGTGGCGTCGAACACGAGGCGCGCGCGCGGCGCGAAGTGATCGTGAGCGCCGGCGGATTGCAGAGCCCGCAGCTGCTGCAACTCTCCGGCGTCGGACCCGCCGAGTTGCTGCAATCGCACAGCATTGCGGTCGTGCATGCGCTTTCGGGCGTGGGCGCCAATCTGCAGGATCACCTGCAGGCTCGCGTCATGTTCCGCTGCACACAGCCGATCACCACCAACGACGACCTGCGTCATTGGCACCGCCGGATGGCGATGGGCATGAAATGGCTGTTGTTCCGGCGCGGGCCGCTGGCGGTCGGAATCAACCAGGGCGGCGCATTCGCCCGTGTCATGCCGGATTCGAAAACACCCGACGTGCAGTTTCACTTCGGCACGCTCTCCGCCGACCTTGCGGGTGCCAAGCCGCACGATTTTCCCGGCTTCACCATGTCGGTATGCCAGTTGCGGCCCACCAGCCGCGGCAGCGTCACGATCAAGAGCCGCGATGCCTTCGAGGCGCCGGCGATGAAGCCCAACTACCTTTCCACCGAAGTCGACTGTGCGACGACGGTGGAGGGTGTCAAGCTCGCGCGGCGCATCGCCGCAGCGCCTTCGATGCAACCCTTCGTCGCCGAAGAGTATCGCCCGGGTCCGCAGGCCGACAACGACGAGGCGTTGCTCGAGTTCGTACGCAACCACGGCGCGACCATCTTTCATCCGGTCGGTACGTGCAGGATGGGCACGGACGATGCCGCGGTGGTCGATACGCGGCTGCGTGTGCGCGGCATGACGGGGCTGCGCGTGGTCGATGCGTCGGTCATGCCCGCGCTGGTGTCCGGCAATACCAACTGGCCGACGATCATGATCGCGGAAAAGGCGTCCGACATGATTTTGGAAGATGCACGGCGGGATGTCTGATCGGGATGTTCCGTGCAGGCTTGAATCCGATACACGTCATTCCCGCGGAAGCGGGAATCCAGTACAAGGAAGTTTCGCTGGACTCCCGCCTGCGCGGGAGTGACGTCCAAGCAGGAGAGTCGACATGCACTGCTGTCAGTACTACCTGGTCACGGGAGAAGGCGACCCGAGCTTCACCATCGAGCTGCCGCAGGTCACCTTCGGCGCGGGCTGCCTCGCCGAAGCCGGCGCGCACGCCCAGGCGCTGGGGCTGAGACGCGTCGGCCTCTTCACCGACAAGCGCGTAGCGCACTTGCCGCACGTCGAGACAGTGGAAACGTCGTTGCGCGCGGCTGGCGTGGATGTCGCGCGCTACGACGAAGTCCATGTCGAGCCCACCGACCAGTCGTTTCAGGCGGCGGCCCGCTTCGCCGCCGAAGGCAAGTTCGACGGCTTCGTTTCGGTGGGCGGCGGCTCGGTCATGGATACCTGCAAGGCCGCCAACGTCTACGCGACCTATCCTGCCGACTTCCTCACCTACATCAACGCGCCGATCGGCGGCGGCCAGCCGATTCCCGGCCCGCTCAAGCCGCACATCGCCTGTCCCACCACCAGCGGCACGGGCAGTGAGTGCACCGGCATCGCGATCTTCGATCTGCTGGCGATGAAAGCGAAGACCGGTGTGATGAACCGGCGCATGATCCCGACGGTTGCGCTGGTCGATCCGCTCGTCACCCGCACGCTGCCGAGGACGATCGTCGCCTCGAGCGGCTTCGATGCCATGAGCCACGCGCTCGAATCGTTGACCGCGCGCCCGCACTCGAAGCGGCAGCGCACCGGCACCGGGCCGGCGCGGCCGATGAATCAGGGCGCCAATCTGTGGAGCGACATGGGCGCGCGCGAGGCGCTGCGCCTGATCGGCCGCTACCTCGTGCGTGCGGTGAAGGACGCAGCCGACGACGAAGCGCGCGCGAACATGATGTATGCCGGCATGCTCGCCGGAATGACCTTCTCCAACGCCGGCTGCCATCTGCCGCACGGCATGTCGTACGCGGTCTCGGGGCTCGTGCGCGGCTTTCGCGCGCCCGATTACCCGGCCGGCGAGCCGATGGTGCCGCACGGCATGTCGGTCATGCTGAATGCGCCGTCGGTGTATCGCTTCACCGCCCCGGCGTGTCCCGAGCGGCATCTCGACGGTGCCGAATGCCTCGGTGCCGACATGCGCGGCGCAAGTGCGCACGATGCCGGCGAGGTGCTCGCGAAGCACCTGATCGGGATGATGCAGGCCACCGATTTTCCGGGTGGGCTCACATATATCGGCTACGGCGAGAACGACCTCGATGCGCTCACCGAGGGCGCATTTCCTCAGCGTCGGGTCATCGGCAATGCGCCGCGCGATGTGAGCAAGGACGAGCTGCGCGGGATATTTCGTGGCGCGATGAAGTATTGGTAGGCTACCAGCCCGTCCGCGCATCGAGACCACCCCGTCCGCGACAGCGTCGCGTCCCGCCCCTCCTTCGCAGGAGGGGAATGAAATACATCCCCTCC
>WHTS01000179.1 GCA_009377585.1 Betaproteobacteria bacterium | reverse complement strand
GCTAGGTGCTCTGTCCTCGCTTGGCTCCCGAAGGAGCTCGAGAAGGGTGGGCAACCCACGGACGTGCCTGCCCTGCGCGGCTCCCTGAATCAGCCATCGGATTGACAGACGTCTGCGAACGGGTAAACGCCGGGAATGCGCGCACGCCAGGAACGGTCATTCAGCCCAAATCGGAAATTCGCGGTGCGACCTCTTCGGCGAGCAGCCGCAGGCTCTCGTGATCCCAGGCGGGATTGTCTGAATCGGCAGTCACGCTGAGCAAGGTGCCGAAGCCTCCGACCGTTTCGTACAGCATGCGGATCTTGTCAGCACACTGTTCCGGGTCTCCCACGATCCACAGGTTCTCCATCAGATAGTCGACGTCGATGTCGTCATCGGCCATCGACGGATCGAGTTTCATGATTTGCATCTGACTGGTGCCGGCGCGGCTCGGCCGTTGATGCACATCGTAATTGCGGCCAAGCACGGCGCGCGCGCGTTCACGGGCAATTTCGGGTGTCGGCCCGACAAAAATGTCGCGGGCAATTCTCCAGTCGCTGCGATTCGGCGTCAGGCCGGTGCTGTTCGCGCCGTCAACCACGGTCTCCCAGTGACCGGGCAGAAACGCTCTCGACAACAACGAACTCGACATCGGCGACCAGCCGCGCGCACCGGCGACTTTCAGCGAACCGGATCGCGGCGTGCTCGCGGCCACTGCAATCGGCGGATGCGGCAACTGCATCGGCTTCATGTGCAGCCCGCGTTCGGTCACGCGATTGAATTTCGGCGCCTCGATGCGGAAAAACTCGCCCCGATGCGAAAACGAGCTGTCGCTTTGCCACATTCCGAGCACCACGTCGAGCGCTTCGGTAGCGCGGCCGCGCGCCTCAGCCGGGTCAAGTCCCATCAACGCCATGTCGGTCGGAATCCCGCCAAGCCCGATCCCCCAGTTGAAGCGCCCGCGCGCCAGGTGATCGAGCATCGCCACCCGATGTGCGAGATAAACCGGTTCGTGCATGGCGAGCAAGGTCACGCCGGTGCCGAAACGGATCCGTTCGGTCAACGCCAGCGCTTTCGCAATCAACAGATCGGGCGACGGCGCATTTTCCCATTTCTCGGTGAAGTGTTCACCGAGCCAGGCTTCGTCAAACCCCAACTTGTCGGCCAACACCAACTGATCGATATCGCGGTCGTAGCAATCGGCAATCGCGCGATAGGACGGATGCAAGGGCATCATGAACAGGCCAAGGCGCATGTGCGGCAGTCCTTACAGGCAAAAGAAAAGATTGAGGTCGGCATCCCAGGCAACAGTGCACCGTGTTTCGCCAAGGGTTCATTTATTGATCGTTCCGTATTGGACGACAGTCCAATACGGACGCGACGCTCCCCTCTCCCCCCGGGAGAGGGGTTGGGGGTGAGGGACGAGCGTGTCATGGAATAGGGAACGCTCGATAGATTGCGTTCGAGCGTATGCCCCGTGACGTTCCATGGACACTCGACGTCCCTCGTTCCACGCGCGGCCGAACGGGCGAGCGATGAGCCGAGGCACCCCGCGTCTCCGGGTGCGGTGTCAAGCCGCGAGCCAGGAGCCGAAACTCAGCGCTGCCCGGCCGCCGCCTGCTGGTCGTCCCACTCCTTGCAGCGCTGCATCGCCTCCGGCGTGAACTCCGACTGCGGCTGGTTGCCGCCGATGATCGCCATCAGGATGTGCTCGCGGTCGGGCTCGTCCCAGGTAACGTTGAAGAAGCGGCGCGCGACGCCGACCGGGAAGGAGATCACGTCGAGCGGATCGAGATCCAGGAATTCCTTCGCCGCGCCCTCGTTCCACTCGGCCCGCCAGCGGCCGCTTATGGCGACGAAAGTCTCGTTGGTATCGTGGTTGTGCATGAGCGTGCCCTTGCCGGGCTTCGCGCGCACGTAGGCGAGGTTGAAACCCTCCGCGACCGGGATCGCCGGTAGGGTCGAGGCGTCGCCGACCGGCGAGAACGTCGCCTCGTTCAGCTTCTGCTCCGGCGGCGCGAACCCGATCACGGCAAAGAGCGTCTTGTGCGACTCCGGCAGATGGCTGTCCGGCAGTCCCTTGTCCGAGCCTTTCAGCTCCTTGAACCGCGCCACGCGTTTCAGCATTTCCGCGCGGGGCATCACGCGCACGTTCCGCCACTCGTCCATGGTCCTTCCTCCTGTTCGGTTGGCTCCGGGTGTGGTCTTTTCTAGACCCCCGCGAGCGGGGCGTCAATGTCGTCCGCTGGTCAGCCAGGAAATGCGATGACCGATCATCCGCCAAGTGGCCCGCAGACTGCGTCGTAGGCATATTCCGCCCCAGGCTCGTTGCCTTTCAGACTGTCTGCGTTGGGTTCGCCCAGGTAACGATCCCCGCGCCTGGCTGCCTGATCGGTTGCGGTGCGGACACGGGGAGCGCGTGTCCGTTGATAAAGCGAAAAGGCTCGCTCCGGTGTCGCTTCGGACTTCAGGCAGCGCGCAAGAATCATCGCATCTTCGATGGCATTGGCCGCGCCCTGTCCCAGAAACGGCAGCATCGGATGAGCCGCGTCGCCGAGCAGCACGACCCGGCCGGAAGACCACTCCTCGAGCCAGGGACGGCCGAACAGCCCCCACTTGAACACCTGGCCGAGCACCGGTCGAGAAATGACGGTCCGGGTACCCTCGTCGAAGCTCGAGAACTCCTCGAGGAATTCGTCCAGCGGTGCCGGGATAGTCCAGCCCTCTGCTTCCCACTGATCTCGCTGCGCAACGGCGACGAAATTCAGCAATTCGCCGCGCCGGACCAGGTAACGGTTGATGTGCCGGCCCTGTCCGAAGGCGACTGCCGATTCATGCAGCTGCCGAGGCAGATCGGCGGTATCGACCAGTCCGCGCCAGGCTACGAAGCCCGTGAATACCGGGGGCGCCGGATTGAAGAGGGTCTCACGGATCGTCGAGCGGATGCCATCGGCGGCTATCACCAGATCCGCCATCTCCAAGCGGCCGTCCGCGAACCTCAGCGCCACCTGCTCATCACGCGGCTCGACTTGGTCCACGCAGGATCCGAGCCGCAGCGCACCCGGAGCGGTCTGCGCCAGACGCTGAATCATCGCATGCTGCAAATCCCAGCGGTGCAGACGCATATAGGGCGCGCCATAGAGCTCGCGATAGTCCTTGGTCACCATGCGCATGATGACGCTGCCGGTGCGGTAATGCCGGTATTCGGTCATCGGCGGCGTGACCGAGGTCGCTTCCAGGTCTGGTCCGAGGCCGAGGTGGTAGAGCACGCGCGTCGCATTGGGTGCCAGCGTAATTCCCGCGCCTTGATCGGCCAGTTGCGCCGCTCGCTCGTGCACGGTAACGGCGAAGCCTGCCTGAGTCATGGCCAAGGCGGTAGTCAGCCCACCGATGCCGCCTCCGACAATCGCGATCTTCATGTTTTCCGATCTTCGTTTCTGCGCAAGGAAGACTCCCGTCAACGCGGGCAGATCACTGCTAGCATATCGGGCGCTGGAAACGTCAGTTTCATAGACCGATCCGCTCTGTTACTTGAAACAATACGAGGGACGACATGCTCGACAAGCGCATCATCGGAACCTGGCGGCTCAAGAGCACGAAGGCCGTTGACGACGACGGCGCAGCGCTGCTGCCGCCCTTGGGACCGGCTCCCAACGGCGTGGCGTGCTTTCAGGCCGACGGGCGCATGTATTCCGTTATCTGCGACGGCCGTGCCGATGTACCGAGCGGCGAAGAACGTCTGTTTATCTCGTACACGGGCAACTACACGTTCGACGGTGAGACCCTATCGACGCGTGTCGACGCCGCGTCCGATCCCGGCCGCATCGGCGGCGACCAGGTGCGCAAGGTGCGCTTCGAAAGCGATGGGATGGTGCTGGCGCCACCGCGGCGGCTATTCGCCAATGTGATGCAGCATCAAGAGCTATTCTGGGAGCGTGTCGCCGAGCGTTGAGCACCTCCAGACCGGCCCCCGCCATCCATGAATCGGTCGCAGCGCTGACGCCGGCGTGAAATCGGCCGAGCTGTGTCGCAAGAACGGTATCAGCCCGGTCGTCGCAGTGACAATTTCATATCGAAAAGGTGTGCTTCCCTTAATTCGAGCTCTCAAGTGCCTATGACTGAGCCGGCCGATGCGCCCGCAGAAACGAGCGCACCTGGCGCACCGCGATGGGGATCAGCTCCTTGGGCTCCTTCCACGGGTAGTGAGCCAGCTCCGATTTCGGTGCGAGCATCGCCGTTTCCCAGGCCACGTCGTACGGGTGCCCCGGGCTGTCGTCCAGCAGGATCAGCATCGGTGTCTGGCAGCTCCGCACGAAATCGCGGTTCACAGTGAACAGGAAGTCGGGGTTGGGAAACATCCGGGTCAGGAACTTCTCGATCATGTCCGGCGTGATCGCCGGGTTGCGCTTCATGAGCTCGGGGGCCCAGCTCTTCATGCTGAGGTCGCGCATGTAGGTCGGGTGAGCCTTGTTCCAGCCGACGGGCTGCGCCGGCACGGCGGCGACCACCCGGTCCGGTGCGCGCTTGACGAGGTTCCAGATGTATGGCGCGCCGATGCAGTAGCCCAGCGCCAGGAAGCGCTTGATGCCGAGGTGGTCCATCAGGCCGAGAAGGTCGTCGGTGTAGGAGTCCCACGGCCGGTCGACCTCGAGCGGGCCCGTCGACTGCCCGCCGTGCGCGTTACGCAGGTCCGTCACGATGCAGCGGTATTCATCCTTGAACGCCTCCATGGCGTCGAACGGCGCGCGCTTCCTGGCCCACTCGATGGTCGAATTCAGCCCTCCGCCGGAGATGATCAGCAGCGGGAAGCCCTTCCCGGTTTCCTCGTAGGCAATGCGGACGTCGCCTTTCTGGTAGAACGCCATGGCAGCTCCTTCTTTTCTGGCCTGCTGTGCAAACGCACCTGGCGCAGCGGCCATCGCTGCCGCGGCGGCGCCCGTAGTCAACAGGGTGCGTCTTGTCGAGTCCACGATGTCGCTCCCTTTCTGAAGGGCGGGCGGGTGGTGTGACAGTCGTATCACTCTTATTCCACTTTCTTCGCCTTTTGCGAACTGCGCGATGAAGGCAGGCCAAGACCGCGCCGTGCCACCTGGTCCCGCATCACCTGCACGCTGCCGTGGTTGATGCCGGACTGGAACGATCCCATCACGTTGTGCGCGAACAGGCCGCTGCGAATCGCATGCGGAGAGCCGTTCAATAGCTGGGTATAGGGCCCGAGCATTTGCGTGATCGCCTCGGTGGTTCGCACTCCGTGCTCTGGGGCCCATACCTTCTCGGCGGACCCCTCGTAGGTGAATTTTCCGCCATGCTCCACAATCGACATGCTGCGCATCGTCATCAGCCGGCAGACGTTCGCCTCGATCCACATCTCGGCGATCTTGTCGCGGATGGCCGGATCCTTGCCGGGTTCAAAGCCGTCGAAGCTGTTGTTCTTCACCCAGTTGACGATGTCCTCGTCGCGCCGCACCGAAATGAGATAGCGAGAAGCGCCGACACGGTCGAGGTTCAAACCCATCGAGCCCACGCGCCAGCCCTTGTTCTCTTCGCCGAGCAAGCTGGACTTGTGCACGCGCACGTCGTCGAAGAAGGTTTCGTTGGTGCGCGCATGTCCATAGGTCGTGCCCGGCGGCGCCTTCGGATTGTTCTGGATCGTCCAGAGTGGTCGCACAGTAATGCCGGGCGTATCCATCGGAAAAATGAAAATCGAAATACCCTCGTGCTTCGGCGCATTGCGATCGGTGCGCGCCATGAGATAGATGTGCGTCGACGCGTGCGCTGTCGAGGTGTACATCTTCTGGCCGTTGATCACGTAGTCGTCGCCGTCGCGCACTGCGCTGCAGCGGAGGCTTGCCAGATCGGCCCCACCCGACGGCTCGGTGAAACCCAGCGCGAAGGAAAATTCCCTGCTGATCAGCTTCGGAATGAAATGGCGCTTTTGCTCCTCCGTGCCCGCTGCCATGATTGCCGGCGCACCGCTGCCGCCCAGGCCGACGGGAATCCCGATCCTGACGAACTCCTCCTCGACGATATATTGGCTGATGCGATCACCACCCTGTCCGCCATACTCCTTCGGATAGGTAATGCCCAGCCAGCCCCTGGCGTGAATCTTCTTGAACAACGCATTCACGCGCGGTCCGCCGCCCTGTGGATGATCCTGGCGCTCGATCTCTTCGACGATGTCGTCGGTGACGTTCTCTTCAATGAATTGACGAACGTCGCGCCGCAGCGCTTGCTGTTCCGGTGTGTACGCGAAATCCATTGGTCCCCTCCTGGCCTATCCGATCGTTTGGTTCGAATTGATCAACAGATTACTCCATAGGACTCGGCACCTCAAAGGCCACAGGAATGTGCTGCACGGTCCAGGGTGCCCCATCCGGGGGTGGCCATTTGCGTTATCGCCCGCTCAGTTGTCGATATTGCGAACATGACGTCAGCCCCCGTGTCGCCTGAATAGACGGTGTAGAACTTGGCCGCCACATTGTAGGGCGCTCCCAGGACCTTGAAGAGTCCGCTCGGCGAGGCATCTATGGGGAGTGAGAAGAGCGTACCTAAAACTTGAATCAAGCCCGCGGGCACAAAGAACAAGACACTCGGCGATCCCGCGCACGTCGATGTCTGAGATGATGAAAGCTAAACTGCGCGAAGCACCTGGAGCGCAAGCATGGGTCGGCCGGGTCCAGCCCTGAAAAGCAGGAGCACATGGCGGCTTTGGGGAAGAACGATCAACGACGGCTGCGCGAAGGACCCAACTGCCCATCCGCGCGCTTGGAGAATGCGATGTCCGATCTGACACCCAACATTGCCGAAGTGGTCGCGGAGGTGCGCGAGCGCTTCGAGCGTTACGAGCGCGCCCTGGTCGACAAGGACGTCGAAGTGCTCGACGATACGTTCTGGGAGAGTCCCTACACGGTCCGGCTGGCGGCGACCGAGCACGGCTACGGCTTCGATGAGATTCACGCACACCGCGTGCGGCGGCCGCCCGGTCCTGGGACAAAGGAGTCGCGGCGCAGGCTCGAGATCCTGACTCTCGGTCGCGATATCGCGACGGTCAACTTGGAGTTCAAGGTGCGCGGCCGCGACCAGATCGGCCGCCAGAGCCAGACCTGGGTGCGCTTTCCGCAGGGATGGAAGGTGGTGAGTGCGCACGTTTCCTTCATCGACGCGAACGCCCTTTCCTGACCCTTCCGCCAAAAGCTCGACCGTCTTCGTGGGGTTGGAAGTCGTCGTTTGACTTCGCCGGCTGTCGGCTATCAGCCGTCAGCCGTCGCCGATCAGACCGGTCGTTCGTGCACAGCCGTCGATGCGTCGCGCGCCACCATCATGTCCAGCGCAGCATGTTGTCGAGCAAATCGGCGAATTTCCTGCGCATTGTGAGTCCCTCCCGCTTCGGTGCACTTTGGCGCATGTCTCAGCCATCGCCGGTACGATCCGGTAACTCCGAAGCAAGCGCCGTCGTTCACACCCAATTCTCGCAGCGCAGACCGGCCACGCGACTGAGCTCGCGCTGATTGTTGGTCACCAGGATAACGTCCAACGCGATCGCATGCGCTGCGATCTCCATATCGAGCGGTCCGATCGGGGTGCCCTTCTTTTCGACCCCGGTACGCACGTCGCCATAGGCCATCGCCGCATCGAGGCCGAAGTCCGCAATCTCCAACGGCAGGAGAAAGCCTTCAAGAGCCGCCCGATTGCGCGCGGAACGAGTCTTCGCGACCCCGTAAGCAAGCTCGGCCACAGTAATGCTCGAAACGCCGGCGTCTCCAGGTTTCATCGCTGCGAGGCGCTTTCGCACCGACGCAGGGCGGTCGTTGATCAGATAGATACAGATGTTCGTGTCGAGCATGTACCGCATGGGGTCGGGCCTATCCCTTCAGCTTCGCCCGCTTCTGCTGTACTTGCGGCTGCGCACGCTCTATCCGCGTGCCAGGCTCGAACTGATCGAGGCTGTCGAACAGCACGTCCCATGCATGGGCTCGCGGCAGCAGGACAACGGCCCGACCGACGCGCTTGATCAGCACTTCGTCGCCCTCGAAGCGATAGGCCTTCGGTAACCGCACAGCCTGGCTACGCCCGTTGTTGAAAAGCTTCGCCGTATCCATTGAATACCTCGCCATCTTTGATATCTAGCACTGGTATATAGCACCCAAGTGGGCCACACAGCAATTGGCGCTCGAGCATCCGCTCAAGCCGCCGGCCTCTGAAACTGCACCACCTTCCGAACTCCGGCGAGCGCCTCGATTCGCTCTGCCGTCAGGCGGCCGTTGTCGAGCCAACTCGATATACTCTCTCCGGCTGCGCCAAGCTTATCGAGAATGCCGATTCGTGAACTTGCGCCGTGCACCTTCGAACAAGTATTCGATCACCCAGGTTCGGGTACCGTGCGCACGGATGCGGAGAAACCTATGCGCTACTGGCTGATGA
>WHTS01000178.1 GCA_009377585.1 Betaproteobacteria bacterium | reverse complement strand
CAGCGACAGCGATTGGGACAGCGGAAGCGGCCGAGCGCCTGAAGGTCGGCTCCAAGCGCTTCACGGAATCGTACATCCTCGCCGAGATCGTGGTTCGCGCGGCCGGCGGAGAATCCGTCGCCATGCACAAGCCAGGGCTCGGCAACACCGGCATACTGCATGCCGCGCTGAGCTCGGGATCGATCGACGTTTATCCCGAATACACCGGCACGATCGCGCGCGAGATCCTGAAGCGCGAGTCGGACCTCTCCATCGCCGAATTGAACGCCGCGCTGGCAGCGCAAGGCCTTGCGGTAAGCCAACCGCTCGGTTTCAACAATACATACGCCGTCGGGGTACGCAAGGATGTGGCCGCAAAGCTCGGCTTGCGCAGTATCGGCGACCTCGCCGGGCATCCGTCGCTGCGCTTCGGGTTTTCGCACGAGTTTCTCGCCCGCAACGACGGCTGGCGCGGTCTCGCCCGAAGCTACGGGCTCGAAGCGATCCAGCCGGCCGGGCTCGATCACGGCATCGCCTACGAAGCCCTCGACTCCGGACGGGTCGACGTGATCGACGTGTATTCGACCGACGCCAAGGTGCTGCGCTACGGCGTTCAAATCCTCGCCGACGATCGCAACTATTTCCCCCGTTACGATGCCGTGCTGCTTTACCGGCGCGATGTTCCGCAGCGTTTCGCCGCGCAATGGCAGGGCATCGCGGCGCTTGCCGGGCACATCGACGAAGCGACCATGCTGCGCATGAACGCCGCAGCCGAGATCGATGGCCTGAGCTTCCGCGATGCTAGCGCGTTGCTGTTCGATTCGGCTCCGCAGGCTCGGGAGCGAAGAACTTTTTTCGAGCTGCTGTTCGGACCCGATTTCGCCCGCCTGACCGTAGAGCACTTGCTGCTCGTTTTCATTCCGGTCGTCGCGAGCATCCTCGTCGGCGTTCCGCTCGGCATCGCGGCGGTGCGCAGGCAGCGCCTTGCGCAGCCGATCTTCGCGCTCGCCGGTATCATGCAGACGATCCCGTCGCTCGCCCTGCTGGCTTTCCTGGTTGCGCTGATCGGTGCGATCGGCATCGTGCCGGCCGCGATCGCGCTTTTCCTTTACGGCCTGCTGCCCATCGTGCGCAACACGCACACGGGTCTCGTCGGCGTCGGCAATGGGTTACGCCAGGCGGCCGCGGCGCTGGGTCTCTCCGCGCGGGACCGGCTCCTCAGGATCGAGCTCCCGCTGGCGGCACCCGCCATACTCGCCGGGATCAAGACCGCCGCGGTCATCAACGTCGGCACGGCAACGATTGCCGCCTTCGTAGGTGCGGGCGGCTATGGCGAGCGCATTGCCTCGGGGCTCGCGCTCAACGACAGCGCGTTGCTCCTGGCCGGAGCGATTCCCGCAGCCGCGCTGGCGCTGTTGACGCAGGCCGCGCTCGAGCTCGCCGAGCGCTATGCCTCACCGTGGCAGCGTGCGCAAAAGACCGCTCGCCCGAAGATCGAATAATCTAGCCGCGCCACTCGGTCAGGAACTCCTGCACCGTTGGCCGCGCGGTCGGGCGCGGCCCGCCCGTATGGGTGCCGAGATAGATAAAGGCGACGATCGCATCGTCCTCCTGCAATCCCAAGGCTTGCTTCACGCGCGGGTCGTACGCGGGATCGCCCGTTTTCCACATCGCCCCATACCCCATGGCATGTGCCGCCAGCATGATGTTCTGCGCGGCCGCGCCGGACGACAGGACCTGCTCGATCTCGGGAATCTTGCCGCCGCGCTGAACACGGGCGGCGACGACGACGATCAGCGGTGCCCGCAGCGCCTTGGCGCGTTCGCGCGCGAGCATGTCGGGCGTGGCATCGGGCGAGCGGGCTTGCAGGGTATCGGCCAGCACGTCGCCGAACCGGTTCAGCGCCTCGCCTCGGATGGCGACGAATCGCCAGGGCCGCAAGCGTCCGTGATCGGGCGCGCGCACTGCTGCCTGCAGTATCGCATCCAGCGCGGCGGCGTCGGGGGCCGGGTCCTGCACCTTCGCAGCCGACTCGCGCGTGTGCAGTGCTTCGATCGCATTCATGGCCGACTTTACCGTATCCATGTTGCCCTCTCTCGTTCCGACATCTATTGCAGACCCGCGCGCGCATACAGGCGCGCGGCGTTGTCCCACATGAGCTTGCGGCGCCGGCCCTCGCTCATCTCCCACGCCAGCGCCAATTTCACCGTCTCCGGGAAATGGCTCTCCCCGTGCGGGTAATCGGAAGCGTACATTAACACGTCGTCGCCGATGAGGTCCGCTACCGCGTTGGTCAATCCGGCGCCCTCGGGCACTTCGATGCTCTGGAAGTAGCGCCCGCTGGTCACGTACTCGCTCGGCTTCATCTTGAGCGCAGGCAATGCGGCGCGGATGGTCTGCGCGTGCTCGTCCAGGCGCTTCATCCAGAACGGCAGCCAGCCGTGGCCCGCCTCCAGCGTTGCGAGGCGAAGCCTGGGATAACGATCCATGAGGCCGCCGCCGATCAGCGCCGCCATGTTGCGCATGCCGCACCAGGGATGCGCGGCCGA
This sequence comes from Betaproteobacteria bacterium, assembly GCA_009377585.1. NCBI lineage: Bacteria > Pseudomonadati > Pseudomonadota > Betaproteobacteria > Betaproteobacteria bacterium. Next base: position 5,876 of record WHTS01000178.1, on the reverse strand, counting down.
GCGCTGGATGAAGAGATTCTCCCAGGTATCGAGGCCGCCGGGCGCATACGGCGGCATGACCGTAAAGGTATGCAGCACCACGGCGAGATCGTGCTCGGCCGCCTCGGCCCAGATCGGTTCGAAGTCCGGATGATCGATTGGCGTGCCGTAGGGCGCGTACAGCATCACGCCCCAGGCCCAGCGCGACTTGCCCCAGCGGCGCACTTCCTCGACGCTGCCTTGTACGTCGCGCCCACACGCGAGGATCACGCCGCCCAGGCGCTCGGGATAGGCGCCGCAGTAATCCTGCATCCAGCGGTGATACGTGCGATACATGCCCATTTCCAGCGCGACATCCTCTCCGGCCGTCCAGGTGCCGAACCAGCCCGACGGCAGCGTGAGATTCACGTCCACGCCTTCGTAGTCCATGTCCTTGATGCGCTCGGCGGGATCGTGGTCGACGCGCGGCGAAGGATCGCGCTCGCGCTTCACACCCGTGAACCCCGCCATGTAGCCCGCGGGCGCCTGATCGGCCTTGGCGTCGCCGAGCCTGCGGCGATAGAGGCGTTGGCCTTTGGCGTAAGTGACATGGCCTTTCGGGTTGCTGCGCTTGAATTCCTCCCAGCCGGAGAGCCGTGACTTCTCTTGCGCGGTGAGGTAGTTCTCCAGGACCTCCATGAAGGGTCCTACGTGAGTATCGGAATCGAAAATTTTGTAGCCGTTCTTCGCCATCGTCTGGCCTCCAGTGAGCCGTATCTATCGTCCAACCATTTGTCACGCCGGTCGCATGAGTCTAGTCCAGCTTGCGCTGCGCGCGTGCCAGAAATGCATGTTCAAGGTGTCTTCAGGCAAGAATGAGCAAGCTCGGGATCGCCGTCACGGCGGGCATCGCCTCCAGGCGCCAGAGCGCCTCGAGAGCCGCGTTCGCCCGTCTCGCACCGAGCACGCCCTCGGTCAGTGCGAGAAACTTGTCGGAAATCTCCGCATCCGTTTTCGGCTGGGACAGGTCGCCCTTGTCGCCGCCTGCTTCGCCGACGATGCAGCCGCCGTCGCGAAGGCGTACCGTCACCCGGGTGCAATGCATCACCGGTACGCGTTCGTACGCGGCAGTAAAGGCGTCGTCGGCGACCACCTCGATCTTCGGCAGCAACGCGCGCAAGCGCGGATCGCGCAAGCGAGCGTCGCCGAACGACGCGGGCGTCAACCGCTTGTCGATGAGCGTGGCGGCCACGACATAAGGAATGCTGTGATCGGCCGTTTCGCGCGAATCGGGATTCCAGTGATGCTCGCCCGTGCCCATTCCGGTTTTCGCCCGCTCGTAGACTTCCACCCGCACCTGCTCGATCTGCTCCACGTCCGTGAGCTTCGCGGCCGCTATCTCCGCGGCGAGAATGGACGAGATCGTGGTTGCGCACGAGGCGCGCGGCTTGATCAGCGTATCGTGGATCCTGAATGCGGCATCGCGGCCGCCGAACGTCTCGAGCGAGAAGGTCCGCCTCGCAACATGGTTGCACCACCCGGCCTTGCCCTCGAAAGGTGCATGCGCCCCTTTCATCCCCGCTTGCGCCAGCAGCGCGGCAAATACACCGGCCCGCCCGGCCTGCCCCGCCGCCACGGCTTTCCACATGGTGAGGTGGCCGGTCCGCGCCTGGTTCAAGGCGTTGTTCGGCACAATCGCCATCGACAACGCTTCGGCGAGCTCGTCGGGACCGAGCTCGAGCAGTTTGCCGGCACCGAGCGCGACGCCCATGGTGCAGAAATTCGTGCAATCGAAACCGGGCGTGCGCACCGCATCCGACATGCGAAGGTAGACTTCGTAGGCGAGCACGATGGCATTGATCAGCGCCTTCCCGCTGGCGCCCGTATACTCCGCGACGCCGAGCACCGGCGTCAGAACATCGCTGGGATGGCCGCCGCTGCTTCCCGGCCAGTGATAGACGTCGTTCATCTCGACGTAGCGCGCCGTCGTCGCGTTCACGAACGCCGCGACATCGGGCGATGTCACGAGCCGCGTGCCGATGACCGTGGCGCCCGCCGATTGCGGCATGCGCGCGGCGATATCGCGCGCGCTGCGGCATGCCTCGCCGAAAAATCCGCCGATGAGTGCGCCGAGCGTGTCGATGACCCGAACTTTGGCGGCGTGAACGGTATCGGCGTCGAGCGCCTCGTAGCGCGATCGCGCCGCGAAGTCGCTCAATTGCGACTGGATGCGGTCGACCGCCTTCGATGCGGCCGGCGTGCGTTCGAGCCCCGCTGGAGCTGCGTTCACGCGCGCCCCTCCATGGCCGGCGAATTCGCCGAGGTCACGACGATCTCGTCGCCTCGAAGGATGAAGCGATGATCGAAGCCCTCGGATGCCCACGCCATGTACCCGACCATATCGTCGAAGCGCGGGTCTCCGGCCCGCAGCACCTCGGGCCGGTACTGCCTGTCGATCATCATGGGCAGGAAGGAGACGCTTCGCACCCCGTCCTTCGCGAACTCCGCCTTCGCAAGCAGCGTGCGTTTCGCATCGCGCCCGTAAGGCAGCAGCGGATAGTCGGGGTCCTGGTCCGCGTGGTTGCGCAGCGCCCCGTGCACCCAGGGCGCTTCCTCCCATTTCGGCGACGGGAACGGCTTGGTCATGCAGAAGTTGCTGAGGCTATAGAAGATCGCCTTTCCCTTGTACGTCTCGATCGCCTTCGGGACATGCGCATGATGACCGAGGATGAGGTCTGCGCCGGCATCGATGCACGCGTGCGCGGCCGTCACCTGGTAATCCGCGATCACGCGCGGCACCCAGATGACGCCCCAATGGAACGCCACCACGACGATATCGACCCGACGGTGCAGGGCAGCAATGTCGTCGAGGATTTGGGTCATGTCGCCGTCGTGCGGGCGCGTGACAACGCGCACCGATGCATGCGGCCCGCGTCCCTCGTAACTCGAAACGACGCGCAGGGGCGCGATGCCGACCTTGCCCGGCGCCGCTTCGCCGCCTTCCGGTATCACCGAGCAATAGCCGAGGAATCCGACTTTGATGCCCTTGCGCTCGACGATGGCGGGCTGGCGCGCTTCGTCGAGATCCCGGCCCGCGCCGGTGACCGCGATGCCTTTTTCGAGCAGCAGCGCCCGCGTGTCGAGTAACGCGTCCGGGCCGAAGTCGTACATGTGGTTGTTGGCGATCGTCACCGCGTCGAAACCGCAGTCGGTAAAGATCTGCGCCATCTCGGGCGGTTGGCGGCCATGGGGTGAGGTTTCGCTCGCCTTGCCGCGCGAGGAGTATTGGCGCTCGCAGTTGGCGAATCTCAGATCGACCGTCGCCAGCGTCGGGCGCACCAGCTCGGTGTAGCGTTCGATCGGAAATCCATCCTTGGGCCCGTGAACCGGGCCGCAATCGCCGGTTCCGAGAAACGAAATCGTCGGCGCACCGGGCGCCGGCTGTTGTGCCAGGCTCACTGTCTAGTCCTTTCCTCTGGGTGTCAGCAGTCGCATGATTTCGGTGACGTCGGAGAGGTTCTCCAGCTGCGCAATCAGCGCAACCGCACGGTCGATGTCGGCGGGGTCGATCGGCTCGGCCGCGAACGACACGCAATCACGAAACTTGTCCTCGAGCATCGTTCGGCTGACCGGGTTCTTCGGATCACCGGGCACGCCCGCCGCCGTGCGCGACAGCAGGCGTCCGTCTTTCAGTCGAATTTCAACTGTCGGACGCGACACACCGGAGTTGCCCCCGACCGCAATCGCCCCCGGCAATCCTGGCCGATAGGAGATGCGATCCGCCATGGCGAGCACGCGCGGATCGCGCAAGCCCTCGTCGGTGTAATCGCGCAGCGTCACGTTGCCTTTGACCATCATCACCGCGGTCGTGAACGGAATGCTGTACTTGCCGTCGATGCCGAGCTTCGGCCGGCGCTTGAGCTGCAGCGGCTCGGAAAGTAGCTGCGTCGCTCCCCTACCGCCGACGATCTCGATCGCCTCGACCTCGTCGGGCTCTATGCCGAACTCCTCGCGCAACAAAAGGGTGGCGGCATTGGTCGGCCGCGTATAGCCGCACGCCGGCCAGACTTTGAACCCATGCAGATCCAGCATCGGAAAACGCTCGCCGAGCCCACCGTCGATCGCATCCCAGTCGGGACTCTCGGTGCGCACGTAGTTCCGGAACAACCCGTAGCGCCCTTCCAGAATCTCGCGCGAGCCGACGATGCCGCGCTGCGCCAACTCGGCCGAGAGAATCGCGCCCTGGCCGGAAAACCCCGCCTGCATGGAGCGCAGGTGCGTGGCGGTGCCGACCGCCATCTGCCGGCTACCGCTCATCTGGGTATACGCGATGCCGAACGCAGTCTCCGTACGATCGGCGTCGAGGCCCAGCAGGCGCGCGGCAGTAGCCGCTCCTGATACAACGCCGAAAAGCTGGGTCGCGAACCAGCCCTCGGTCATGGTCCAGTCGGCCCGCTCGCATTCGCGCGCGGCGTGTCGGCCTTCATCTCCCGGCTTTCGCCTTGCGAGTGAACTGCTCCCACTTCGCCACCTCGCGCAGATAGGTTTGTTTGAATGTTTCGACGTCGTCAGCGGCTGTCACCGCTCTGCTTGTACTTCGCGCGCGCCGATTCCGCCAGATAGCGCTCTTCCAGCTCGCGCTGCTTCTCCAGTCCTTCCCCACTCGCCGGAACCTCCGGGATCGGATACGGGCGATCCTTGCGGCTCGCGACGAATTCTTCCCAGGCGGCCATGCCCTTGGCGTTGAACTGCTGCATGAAGTCGAACAGCGCCGCCCAGGTGACGTGGTGGGTGAAGCCCGGATACCAGGCGATGTTGACGCCGAGCGCGAGGTGTTCTTCCAGCCCGAGGTAGCGCGGAAGCTTGCCTTTCATGAACGAGAACGGCCCCTGCACCCGCGCACGCGCTTGCTTGATCTCCTCCACCGAATGCGGGGACTCGAGCTGCACCCAATCCACGCCCGCCTGCTCCTTGTAAGCCTGCAGGCGCGCAAGGGCTTCGTCCAGCCCGCCGTTCGCGGCATCGCGTGCGTAGCATTGCGCCATGACTACGAAATCGGGATCGAGCTCGTTCTTCATGTCGACCGCTGCGCGATAGCGCGCGATCGCCTGTTCCAGCGGCACCACTTCGACGCCTGCGCTCTGCGTCTTACGCTTGCCCTCGATCGGCTGATCGTCGATGCGGATGCCGGCGATACCGGCGCGTATGCATTCGCGGATCATGCGCCGCACCGCCATGACCCCGCCATGCCCGGTGTCGCCGTCCAGCATGACCGGGAAATCCACGGCCTGCGCGATCCAGCCCGCCACCTGCACGCATTCGGTCATCGTCATGGTGCCCACGTCCGCGAGCCCGGTATAGGTGCCGACGACGCCGCCCGTGCCGACGAAGCCAGCCTCGCAGCCAGCTTCCTGCATGACGCGGGCATGCGCCGCGGTCGGCGGATGCAGGACGGCCAGCACCTTGTCCTTGCGCTGAATAAGTTGTTGCAGCCGAGCGGACTTTTCCCCCATGAACCCTCCTTGCCTGTCCTTCGACACGGTCCGACCGATGTCCGGGCCTGCGTGTATCATAGCGTACCCGCGTGTATACATGCGCGCTCGTCGAGCGGGTGACGCGACAGCGCGCCTGCAGCTTGCCGCCGCTGGGCGGTAGTGCCTGCCACGGCCGGCACTCGCGGCTCACGTGCCAACAGAGGAGGCATGACCATGGAGACAGCAATCACACTGCTCGGTTGCGGCGACGTCGGACCGATCCACGAGCCGGTCGATGCCTTGTGCGAGCTCGTGCGGCCGGTGCTGGCGCAAGCCGATCTGCGCTTCGGCCAGGTCGAGCGCGTGTATTCCGAGCGCGGCGCGATGCAGGTGCACTCGGGCGACGCCCATAGCCGCCTGCCCCCGCACATGGCCTCGATTTTC
>WHTS01000177.1 GCA_009377585.1 Betaproteobacteria bacterium | reverse complement strand
GGATTATTTTCCTAGAGACGTCAAGGAATATTTTCAAGGCGCGATGATGTAGCCCGGATGGAGCGAAGCAAAATCCGAGAACGGAATGTCCCGCAGCGGCGCCCGCCCCGGAATGCGCTGCGCTCAATCCGGGCCACGATTGCAGGATGAGAAGTGCAAGCCCTACCATCGGATTTTCCCTCGTCTCGCCTGATGGCCGCACGCGCATTCCGCGCGCGGCGTGCGACAGCCTCAAGCCAGGCGACACGTTGCGCTATCGCTTCGGCGTAGAAGGGGTCGTAAGTTCGCCACGTGTGTCTCGGATGCGGTGCAGCGCGCAACGAAGCGGAGCGATGCACTGCTGATCCGGGACCCCGGTTTCTTGTGATCAAACCGGGACCCCGCATCTGCGGTGCACCGCTAGCGCGCTGCACCGCGTGCGGGGAACGTCCGCGAGTTTCTGCGCGCGGGACACGCGCGAGGATCGATCATCCGAATATCGCAAACATGCTGAAGGAAACACCATGCACGGAGCCAACGCTGAGAACGCCACACTGGAGCAACGCCTGCGCGCGATCGAGGATCGGCTCAACATCCTCAACCTGATCGCCAGCCATCCGCCGAGTGCCGACACCGGCGCCGACTATTTCACCCGCGCCGTCTATGTCGAGGATGGAGCGATGGACCTCGGCGGCGGCAAGGGCGCGTCCGGCAACGCGGCGATCGCCGCGATCGTGAAGACGCCGGAGCATCAGGCCGCAATCGCAGGCGGGCTGGCGCATTTCGCCGGCCTGCCGCGCATCGACATCGACGGCGACACGGCCGTCGTCACCTCCTATTTGCAGATTCTGACGCCCGACAACGGCGCCGAGCCGGTGGCCGTGCCGGGCCACGGCGCTTCCAAGGGCTTCCGCATCCACCGCGTCGGCGCCAACCGCTGGGAGCTCGTGCGCACGCCGCAGGGCTGGAAGATCACCCGCCGCACGCTGCGCCCGCTCGACGGCTCGGAGCCGGCACGGGACATCCTGCGGCAGGCGCTGGCGGAGTATGCGGGGAAGGCCTGAAACCGGCGTCGTCAGGCCAAGGCATGGGCATACGGCGTTGGTATAATCTTCCTTAACGCATCACCAGAACAGACCTCGACGACCTACCACGATACCGTTTCGAACGAGCCTGGCTTTACGCCTTCCGTGGCAGTCGGAAGAGGGACCCAAAGGATCAAGTCCAATGGACCCGGAGCGGCGTAGAATGCGTTGATTCTGGCCAAGCCCGTGAGGCCGCCATGACGCCCTATCCTCGCATCGACCCCCGGACCAACCAACCGCTGCCTCCGGATTTCCTGGTTGCGCAGCATCCCGAGGCCTACGGCCCTCAGGACCACCAGACTTGGCGCACGCTGTTCGAGCGCCAGACGGTGCTGCTTCGCGGACGCGTGGTCGACGAGTTCTACGACGGCCTCGATACGCTTGGGATCACACCTGACGGCATTCCCGATTTCCGTGAGATCAACGGTGCGCTGGCGCAGGCCACCGGCTGGACCGTCGCTGCCGTGCCGGGCCTAGTCCCGGACGCCGTCTTCTTTAGCCATCTTGCGGCACGGCGTTTCCCCGCAGGCTACTGGATTCGCAAACCTGACCAGCTCGACTACATCGAGGAGCCGGACATCTTCCACGATGTGTTTGGACATGTCCCGCTGCTGATGCAGCCGCGCTATGCCGACTACATCGCCGAATACGGCCGCGCTGGGCTCGCCTATGTCGGCCAGCCGGCGCTTGCAAATCTGGCGCGGCTCTATTGGTACACGGTGGAATTTGGGCTGATGCACGCCGTTGGGGGCTTACGCATCTTCGGCGCCGGCATCATCTCGTCGGCCGGCGAGGCGGTCTACTCGCTGGAAAGCTCCGCGCCCGCCCGGGTAGGCTTCGACACCGAGCGCGTGCTGCGGACGCTCTACAAAATCGACGACTTCCAGCGCATCTATTTTGTCCTCACCGGCTATGACGACCTGCCGGAACTGCAGACCGCGGCGCTCGACCGCCACATCGATGCGGCACGGCGACAGCACGACATCGAGCCGGGACAGATCGTCGACACCGACGCCGTGATCGCGGCGCCCGGCGATCCGCATTGAGGATTTGCTGACGCCCGCCCAAGTGCCGGCCGCGCAAGCGCTAACGGCCGTCAAGGATTCGTTAGCTGCCCGGCGCCTATGCTGTGCCAGGCTGGTCAAGAGACCCGGGAGAAGCCAGCATGAGCGAACGGCGCGCCGCACCGCGTCAGAAAAGTTTCCTGCGCGGCTGCATCTATTTCAACAACCGCCGCGCGGCGGCCGACTGCCTGATCCGCGACATCTCGGAACAAGGCGCGCGGCTGATCTTCTCCAGCGCCGTCGCGATTCCGGACGTGGTCGATCTCTACGTTCCGCAAAAGGAGCAGACGCTGCGCGTGCACGTGCAATGGCGCCACGGCGAGGAAGTCGGCGTTGCCTTCGCCCCGGCGGTACAGGCATTGGAGGCGTCCGCGGCAGCCGGGTCTGGCGACCTCCCTGAACGCATGCAAAAACTTGAAGCTGAGGTGGCCGCCTTACGCCGTATCGTCAGGCGGCTGCTCGCCGCGGTTCCCGCCGCCGGCACGGATGCGGCCTGACGCCCTGCGCACCTCGGCCGCGGCGGTTCCAGCATCATCGCCGAGAAGTACATCCGATTGAGCGCATGGCGCTCCTGTGCCTGGTCGCGGTCGAAGATCGACGCTCCTGGAAATTTCTTGATCGAGCCTCATCGTCATGACGCACTGAACCATTCGGTGGGATTTGGCGTTGCGGTTAGGATTGCGGTGTCGGAGAATCGATTCTGATGCGAGCGAAGTTGCAACCGATCGCCTCGCTGCTGCTGGCGGTGGCCATGCTGCTTGCCGGCAACGGCTTGCAATTCACGCTGCTGCCGCTACGCGGCAGCGCCGATGGATTCAGCGCGGTGGCACTCGGCGCGATCAGCTCGGCGTACTATGTCGGCTTCGTCAGCGGCTGCCTGCTGGCGCCGTACCTGATCCTGCGCGCCGGGCACATCCGCGCCTTTGCCGCAACGGTCGCGGTGGCGACCGCGGTGGCGCTCGGCTACGCGCTGGCGCCCGACCCAATCGCCTGGACCATGCTGCGCCTGATCACCGGCTTTTGCCTCGCCGGCTTCTACCTGGTGATCGAGAGCTGGCTCAACGACGGTACCACCAACGAGAGCCGTGGACTGGTGATGTCCGCCTATGTGGTGGTCAATTTCGCCGCGCTCGCCGTCGGCCAGATGCTGGTCACGCTTTATCCGATCGGTGCGGGCGGCGGCTTCATGATTGCCGCCATGCTGTCGTCGCTCGCCATCGTCCCGGTCGCAATGACTCGTTCCGCGCAGCCGGCTCCGATCACCATCGTCAGCTTCCGGCCGATGCAGCTCTATCAGGCCGCGCCGGTGGCATTGGTGGCGAGCTTCATGGTCGGCATCGCCAACGGCGCCTTCTGGGGGCTCGCGCCGCTGTCGGCCGCCGGCAGCGGCCTTGGTGTCGAGGGCGTGGCGCTATTCATGAGCATCGCGGTCGTCGCGGGCGCGCTGACCCAATGGCCGCTCGGCCGCATGTCGGACCGCATGGACCGCCGCTTGGTGCTGCTGGCCTCTTTGATCGGAGCCTCGGTCACCGGCCTCGTGCTCTGGCTAATTGCGGCGTCCACAACCATGCTGCTGACCTTTGGTTTCCTGTTCGGTGCCTTGGCGCTACCTGGCTATTCACTGGCTGCCGCGCACGGCTACGACAAGACGCCCGCGAGCGACATGGTGGCAACGGCGGCGACCATCCTGCTCGCCAACGCGCTCGGCTCCGTGATCGGCCCGCTCGCCGCGTCTGCGGTGATGTCGGGCGTCGGTCCGCGCGGACTGTTCCTGTTTACCGCGATCGTGCAAGCCGCACTCGCCGGCTACGTGTTCTACCGGACCCGCGTGCAGGCGTCGCTGGCCGCGCCTGACAAGACCGGGTTCGATCTTGCAACGACCGCTCAGGTCGGCACCGTCGTCACCAGCGAGGCGCTCGATCCCGCTGACCCATCCGTAGCGGTGCCCGAAGCCTATACGCCACCGCCGGCCATGAATGACGCTACCGATCTGGTGCCGATTCCGGAGGACCGGGAGGCTCCGCGGTAGCGCTTCTCCCCGCAGCCGACGGGTGCAATCGCGCCGGCAACCGGCGGACTGAACCATTCGCGCCGTGCCCGCGACAAATCCGATGCGCAGCCGGGCGGCGACGGATGTTCCGCCATAGCGGATCACCCGTCATGCCTCGTCATGTCCATCCCTCCCTGGTCGCCGTCCGGCTGCTGCGCGGATGGGGATCGATCATGACTCTGGCCAAGGTCAGGACCGGCGACTTCGGCGGGATCGTGCGCGATTTCGTGCTGCCCGGCGTCGACGGCAGGAGTTACCGGCTCGCCGACGTGCGCGGTGCCAGCGGCACGCTGGTCGCCTTCATCTGCAACCACTGCCCCTATGTCAGGGTGGTCGTCGACCGCCTGGTGGAGGAGGCGCACGCACTTGCTGCAATCGGCATCGGCACCATCGCCGTCATGCCCAACGACACCGCAGGCTATCCGGAGGATTCCTTCACCAACATGCAGGCGTTCGCGCGGGCGTGCGGCTTCCCGTTCCCCTATGTGATCGACGAGACGCAAGACATCGCACGCGCTTTCGGCGCGCGGCGCACGCCCGACTTCCTCGGATTCAATGCGCGGGACGAACTGCAATATCACGGCCGGCTCGATGCCTCGCGCACGACGCCGGTGCTGGGCGCCCGGCGCGAACTCTACGAAGCGATGCGGCAAATTGCAGAGACCGGCCGCGGCCCGGCCGAGCAGCATCCAAGCATGGGCTGCTCGATCAAGTGGCGTGAGTGACGGCGCGGACGACGGGACGCAGCGCTACTCTTCCGGGTCCGGAATGATGGCGCCATCGTCCGCCAGCGCGTCGAACGCCGCATGCGTCAGCGCATGCGCTACGATGCTCTCGTTCTCGGCCCCCAGCATCTCATAAAAACGGTTGGCGTCGGCGTTCCAGGGATACGATGCCCACCACAGATACGTGCGGCCGCGCTCACGTGCGCGCCGCGCCACGGCCGCAACCAGGGCCCGGCCGACTCCCAGGCGACGCGCATCCGGGACCACATAGATGTCGCAGAGATACATGCCGCGGGCAGCCCATCCCGTATCGTAGCCGTCATGCGCGAGCGCGTAGCCGACCAGCACGCCGGCATGCTCGGCGACGATCGCATCGAGATACGGCTGCGGACCGAAGAGATCGCGGTCCAGTGTGCGTTCCGTGAAGTGCTCGGTGGGATCGCCCTGATGCTCGTTCAACTGGCGCACAAGCTCGACCAGTGCGGTGCTGTCCGTCCGTGCCGCCACGCGAATTATGAAACTCATCGTGACAACTTGCCTGGAAACGGATTCATTGCTGTTGCGATGCGACCAACTAAGCTGATCCCGCGCTTGCTCTCCAAAGCTCCCACCACGAACCCCTTCAATCTTTGAATTCTCATCCCAATTAGATTCTCGATTTCAACGCATCGGCCGCTTTGGCCGATGCATTTGCTACGGAATATGCGCAGGTCCGACATGCAGCAAGTCAGCCGGGGGCTTAGCCGCCGCGCCTTCGTCCACTCCCTCGGCGCCCTCGGTGCCGCCGCCACGCTGCCGGCGCCACCCGGCCTTGGGAGCGCCTGGGCAGCATCCGGTCCGGTTCTGACAAAAGCGATTCCGGCGACCGGAGAGCGCGTACCGGCGATCGGCATGGGCTCATGGATCACCTTTAACGTCGGCGGCGACAAACAGCGCCGCGCGCAGCGCGTGAAGGTGCTGCAGACCTTCTTCGACCTCGGCGGCGGCATGGTCGACTCCTCGCCGATGTACGGCTCTTCCGAAGACGTAATCGGCTATTGCCTGAAGCGCATCCCCGACAAGCAATCGCTGTTCTCCGCGACAAAGGTGTGGACGATGTTCAAAGTGCTCGGCGTTCGGCAGATGAACGCCTCCCGCGAGCTTTGGGGCGTTGACCGTTTCGACCTGATGCAGATCCACAACATGCTCGACTGGAGTACCCACATCGAGACGCTGAAGGAGTGGAAGGCACAGGGCCGCATCCGCTACATCGGTATCACGACGTCGCACGGTGACCGTCATGACGCACTCGCCAAGGTGATGGCCGAACAGCCGCTCGATTTCGTTCAGTTCACCTACAACCTCCTCGACCGGGAGGCGGAACGGCGCCTGCTATAGCGCGACAATCAGGATGAGAACGGCGCGGCAATCTGGATGAGACGAGGCAGCCGTGTGCGGTGATGATTGACGCTGGCCGCCGTCTTGGCAAGCGTTTTGATTGACGCGGAGCGTCAATCAGTTTCTGCCTTCTTTGTTTCCTTGATTGTCGCGTGGGCTGGTGGCCGGCCGCGACCACGTTTTCGATCGAGGGCTTCGCGGCGGCGATAGCTCTCTACATTCATCTCCAGGATCGTGGCGTGATGAACGAGACGATCGATGGCCGCGAGCGTCATGGCCTGGTCCGGGAAGATCTTGTCCCATTCGCCGAACGGCTGGTTGGCCGTGATCAACATGGAGCGCCGTTCGTATCGCGCGGCGATCAACTCGAACAGGACGCTCGTCTCGGCTTGATCCTTGGTGACGTAGGCGAGATCATCGAGGATGAGCAGATCGTAGCGGTCGAGTTTGGCAATCGTGCTTTCGAGGGCGAGTTCGCGACGAGCAACCTGAAGCCGTTGCACGAGATCGGTGGTGCGGGCGAACATCACGCGCCATCCATTCTCGACCAGGGCAAGCCCGAGCGCCGCCGACAGATGGCTCTTGCCGCCGCCCGGTGGGCCGAAGAGGAGGATGTTGGCCCCCTTCGCCAACCAAGCGTCGCCGGACGCCAGCGCCATCACCTGAGCTTTCGAGACCATTGGCACGGACTCGAAGTCGAACGTGGCGAGCGTCTTGCCGGCGGGCAGACGCGCCTCGGCGAGATGCCGCTCGATGCGGCGGCGGCCACGTTCGGCCATTTCATGCTCGGCAAGCGTTGCGAGGAAGCGGGCCGCCGGCCAGCCTTCTTTGTCGGATTGCTCGGCGAGCTTGGCCCACATCAGCTTGATGCCCGGTAAGCGCAATTCGCTCAGCAATAACTCGACGCGGGCGGCATCAACGGTGTTGGTCGTCGTCATGCCACGACCTCCAGGTTGGAGGTTGGTTTGACGGTATAGACCGCCGCGAGTTCGTCGTAGGTGCTAAGCGGTACGAACTTCACTTCGATCACTGGCACGCATGCCGGGTTTGGAGCGAACCGTTCGCGCAATATCGCCAGATCAGGTAACCGGCCCGCATCGAGTTCCGCATCGATCAGCCCTGCCAGCTCGGCCTCGCAGCCGCGATCGTGGGCGAGCGCCAGCAACTCGACTGTCAACTTGCACGCGCGCTTGTCGCCCACGCTCTGGTGCAAGGCCTCGAAGGCTCGTGCATAGGCCGGGCGCGGGAACAACTGATCGCGGTAGACCAGATTGTTGAGCGCCATCGGCTTCTTGCGCAGCGCGTGGATCACGTGCCGATAATCGACAACGTGGCCGCCCTTGCTCTCTGATGCCGGCCGTCCACGCCGCAGCGTCATCATCGGTGTTACACCGAGGAAGCACTCAAGCCGGTCATCGTAAAGGTGCACGCGCAGGCGATGGCCGATGAGCCGCGATGGCGCTGTGTAGAAGACGCGGCGCAGGATGAAGCCGCCACTCGACGTCACGATGACGATCTTCTCCTCGTAGTCGGCCGTCCGGCGCTTGGGCAGCGGAGTTAGCGTCGGTCGCTCCAGCTCGATCCGCTTGCGATTGTTGGCGTTGCGCCGACCAACGATTTCGTCGACGAAGCGGCGGTAGGCATCCAGATCGCCGAAGTCACGGCTACAACGCAGGAGCAGCGCGTCCTCCAGCGCCTTCTTGAGATGGCCGTGCGAACTCTCGATGGAGCCGTTCTCGTGTGCGACACCCCGGTTGTTCCGGGTCGGTATCATGTCGTAATGGCGCATGAACCCCTGGTAGCGACGCGTCAGATCCTCCTGAGCGGCGCGGTCCAAGTTGCAGAATGCCGCCGAGAGGCTATCGCTGCGATGCTCGCGCGGCGCGCCGCCGAGCGCCCACAACGCATTCTGCAGACCCTCGGCCAGCGCGACAAAGCTCTCGCCGCCGAGCACGACGTGAGCATGCTCGAAGCCCGAGAACGCCAGCCGAAAGTGGTATAGTCGATGCCCCAGCACGACACCTGCGACCGTCACACCGAGTGCACTCGTGTCGGTGAAGTCCGACAGACCAAGACGGCCAGGCTCGTGCTCCTGGCGGAAGATGACATCCTGCTCAGGACCAACGAGCGCTCGCCACGTGCGCATGCGCCGCTCCAGCGTGCGTCGAATGCCGGGGGCGATCTCGGGATGGCGCCGCCGGATTTCTTCGAGTACGGCAATCGCCC
>WHTS01000176.1 GCA_009377585.1 Betaproteobacteria bacterium | reverse complement strand
GAATGAAGAAAGGCGTCGGCGAGCATCGGCTGCGCAACTGGCCGACGAGTTATTGATCGTAAGCGGTGAGCGAAAGCCGTGTGAGGTGAAGAAGGAGCACGTCATGAAGCGTGTGGAAAAGACATCAGTGCGTGCGTTGCTGCTGCGCTCGTGCGGCCTGGTCTGCATGGCGGCAGGCATGAGCTCTGCCGTAGTCGCGCAAAACTATCCGGCGAAGCCCATCCGCTTCATCGTGCCATGGCCCGCCGGGGGCGTCGCCGACATCACCACCCGTCTGGTGGCCCGCAAGCTGGGCGAGAACATGGGCCAGACCTTCGTCGTGGACAATCGCGCGGGGGCGACCGGCATCATCGGCTGCGAGCTCGCCGCGCGCGCAGTGCCCGACGGGTATACGTTGCTGATGGGCACCACCACCACGCATGCGACCAATCCGGTCATGTTCAAGAAACTGCCTTACGACTCGATCAAGGATTTCGCGCCGATTTCTCTGGTTGCGGATGCGCCGTTCGTTCTGCTCGTCCACCCGTCGCTCCCCGTCAAGAACGTCAAGGCGCTCATCGCGCTCGCCAAGACGCGGCCTGGGCAACTCACCTATGGTTCCTCCGGCACCGGGGGCTCATCGCACCTCGGCTTCGAACTGTTCAATCAGATGGCCGGGATCAAGGCCGTTCACGTGCCGTACAAGGGATTGGCGCCCGCAACGATCGACCTCCTCGCCGGGAACATCACAATGTCGTGGGAATCGACCGCGGCAGCCACGCCTTACATCCGGGACAAGCGGCTGCGCGCGCTGGGCATCGGTTCGGCCAAGCGCTCGACGCTGATGCCGGACATTCCGACGATTTCGGAATCCGGCCTGACAGGATTCGAGCTGGGCTCGTGGTCCGCGATGTTCGCGCCCGCCGCGACGCCGCCTGACATCGTCCGCCGCGTGCAGCGCGAAGTCGTGGTCGCGATCAACGATCGGAGCATGCGCGAGCAGCTTGCGGCCCTCGGCGCCGAGCCGGTCGGAAGCACGTCCGAGGAGCTTGCGGCCGTGCTCAGGAACGACGTCGTCAAGTGGACGAAGATCGCGCGTCAGGCCAATCTGCAACCGGAGTAGCCGCTGCGGCCGCAGGCGGCCGTGCGTGCGATACAGCCGCAGGATCACCGCAGTACAACCTTGGAGAAAGAGCGCGTGCCAGACCTGGAGCTCCACGGGAAAGTCGCAATCGTGACCGGTGCCACGCGCAAGCGCGGACTGGGGCGAGCCATCGCGCTATGCCTCGCGCGCGCCGGTGCCGATGTTGTCGTGACCGGCAGCGGCCTTAAGCCGGTGCAGGACATGCCCGTCGACGAGCGCGAGAGCAACTGGCGCGGCGCAACCGACGTGGCCGGGGAAGTCGAGGCGCTCGGCGTGCGTGCGTTGGCGATGGCGGTCGATGTGACGTCGTCGGCCGCAGTTCGGCAAATGGTTACTGAAACGGCCGCAAAGCTCGGACGCATCGACATCCTGGTGAACAACGCAACGTTTGCGCGCGGCGACGACCGCGTGCCCTTGCAGGAGCTCGATGACGACGTGTGGCGACGCATCGTCGACGTCAACCTGAACGGCACCATGCTGTGCTGCAAGTACGCTGCGCAGCAGATGATCCAGCAAGGCGCGGGCGGGACCATCGTCAGCATCTCCTCGGCTGCGGCGCTCAAGGCACAGGCGAATTTCTCGGCGTACTGTGCGTCGAAGGCGGCGATACACGCCTTGAACGCGGTGCTTGCGGCCGAGCTTGGGTCGCACGGCATCACGGCCAACGTCATCGCACCCGGTATTCTGGACACCGCGCGCGTCGACATGCTGCGGGAAGGCGGGCGCTGGGAAAAGCGGCTCTCGAGCGTTCCTCTCGGCCGGGCCGGGACGCCGGAAGAAGTAGCCGAGCTCGTGCGCTACCTGTGCGGAGCGCACGCGCGCTGGATCAGCGGCGACGTGTTTCTCATGACCGGCGGCGAAGTGCGCCGTGCGGCAGATTAGGCTCCGGGGAGGTGAGCGTGATATCCGACAAGGCCCCACCCCTGCGCGAAATCCGCTTCATGGATACGACCCTTCGCGACGGTCATCAATGCCTGTGGGCTACGCGCATGACGACCGCGATGATGCTGCCGATCGCGGAAAAGCTGGACCAGGCCGGCTTCGAGGTGATCGACCTCATGAGCGGCGTGCAGTTCGACGTCGCCATCCGTCACTTGAAGGAGAACCCGTGGGAACGAATCCGTCTCATGCGGGAACGCGTAACGCGTACGCCGCTGCAGGCGAACTTGCGCAGCAAGAGCGTGCTCTCCTTCGATATGCTGCCGGACGACATCAACGCGCTCTGGATCGAACGGCTCATCGCCAACGGTATTCGCAGCGTTCGCGCTTTCGACGCGCTGAACGACATGGACAACATCGTGGAGAGTCTGCGCCTCGTGAAAAAACTCGGTGCCCGGGCGATCGGAGCGGTGGTGTTCAGCATAAGCCCGGTGCATACCGATGCGATGTACGTGGACAAAACCAGGGAGCTCATCGCACGCGCGGGCGTCGACGCGATCATGCTCAAGGATGCGAGCGGATTGCTCACGCTGGATCGGGTGCGGACACTCGTGCCGGCGCTCAAAGAGGTTTGCGGCACGATTCCGCTGGAGTTCCACTCTCATGCGCTTACCGGGCTCGCGCCGCTGCTCTACCTGGAGGCCGCCCGACTCGGCGCGGATCAGTTGCACACGTGCATCGCCCCGCTCGCGAACGGGGCGGCGCAGCCCGCAGTGCAGACCGTTGCGCGTAACCTTCGCGCCGATGGCTACGAAGTCAATCTCGACGATGTCCTGATCGCCGATATCAGCGCGCACTTCCACCAGGTGGCGGAGCAGGAGGGCAAGCCGCTCGGCGCGCCGGCCGAATACGACGCATTCCACTACCAGCACCAGATCCCCGGCGGCATGCTTTCCAACATGCGCGCACAGCTCGAGCAGGCAGGCCTCGGACACAAGCTGCAGGAGGTCCTCACCGAATGTGCGCGAGTGCGCGCGGAATTGGGCTGGCCGGTCATGGTAACGCCGTTCTCGCAGCTCGTCGGAACGCAGGCCGTGCTCAACGTCGTGCAAGGCGAGCGTTATCGCACCGTGCCCGACGAAGTCAAGAAATACGCGCTGGGCTATTTCGGCAGGCTTCTCGCCCCGGTGGACCCGAACGTGCTCGATCGCATTGTCAGTGGCGGATCGTCGAAGATCGCTCTTACGCCCAGCTCTCCGCAGCCCGGTGTTTCCGCGCTGCGGCGCCAATATCCACAGGCCAGTGATGACGAACGTCTGCTGCGTTACATGTACGCGGGTGCACAAGTCGACGACATGCTTGCGGCGGGCCCCACACGCACCGATTATTCATTTGAAAAGCCGGTGGTTCGCTTGTTGCGCGAGCTCGCGCACCAGCGCAAGTACCGCCACGTCTACATCGAGCGGCCCGATCTGCGGATCGAGATCAATACGGCAGCCTGAGCAGCACGTCATCTACCCACATGCGACGTAAGCGGCTATGAGCCTGACGCACGAAGACGTTCAAAAAATATTGGCGATCGTGGAGGAGTCCGATTGCGACGAAGTGCGCCTTGAGTTCGGTGATCTGAAGCTACACTTACGCCGGCGCGGTACTTCATCGGAGATCTCGCAGGAGC
This sequence comes from Betaproteobacteria bacterium, assembly GCA_009377585.1. Classification (NCBI taxonomy): domain Bacteria; kingdom Pseudomonadati; phylum Pseudomonadota; class Betaproteobacteria; species Betaproteobacteria bacterium. The sequence continues at coordinate 5,420 of WHTS01000176.1, read as the reverse complement.
CGCGTCCTCAAAACAGAAAGGATGCGCAGTCCCGCAGAGAATTCAATCGGGAAGCCGCCGCACCGGCTGCGCCTGTTCCTGTAGAAGAACTACCCGAAGGTGTCACGGCGGTCACTGCACCGATGCTCGGTTCGTTCTACCGGTCGGCCTCTCCCGGTGAGAAGCCGTTTGTCGAGCAGGGCGACAAGGTTGCACCCGATGATACGGTTTGCCTGGTGGAAGTGATGAAATTGTTCAACTCAGTGAAAGCCGGAGTGGGCGGAGCGGTGGAAAGCATACTTGTCGAGAACGGGGCCCTGGTCGAATACGGCCAGCCCTTGATACTCATCCGAAAAGAAGCCTCCTGACAGCCCAGGACACCAAAAAAAGGATGAAGCGTCCCATCACGCGACTGTTCATTGCGAATCGGAGCGAGATAGCGGTTCGCATCGTCAAAGCATGCCGGAAGCTCGGCATCGAGACCGTCGTCGGCGTCTCCGAAGCAGACCGCCATACACTGGCCGCCCAACTGGCCGACCGGGCCATCTGCATCGGGCCGGCGCCGGCTGCCACGAGTTACCTGAACATGGATGCCATTGTCACCGCAGCAAAGGGCACCGGCTGTCAGGCCATTCATCCCGGTTATGGTTTTCCTGCGGAGAAAGCGGCTTTCGCGAAGCTGTGTGTCGAGCACGGGTTGATATTCGTGGGTCCGCCGGCGAGCGCGATTTCCGGGATGGGCGACAAATTGACGGCACGCGAGACGGCGAAGAAGCTGAATGTTCCGGTCGTGCCCGGAACGGACGACGTGCGTGACTCCGATGCGGTGCGTCGCCATGCCTGCGAAATACGTTACCCGTTTCTTCTCAAGGCGAGCGCGGGCGGCGGCGGTCGCGGCATGCGGATCGTCCGCTCTGCGGATGAAATCGACGGCGCGTTTACCGGCGCGAGCGCGGAGGCGCGCGCGGCGTTCAATGACCCGACGCTATACATGGAGCGCTATGTCGAACGGGCGAGACATGTCGAAATTCAAGTGCTGGGTGACGAGCATGGCAATCTCATCCATCTCGGCGAAAGAGACTGCTCAGTGCAGCGACGGCACCAGAAGCTGATCGAAGAGTCGCCTTCTCCCGTGGTCGATCCCGCGCTTCGCGCACGGATGGCCGACGCCGCGCTGCGCCTGGCGCGTCATGTGAGCTACGTGAACGCGGGCACGGTCGAGTTCATACTCGATCTGGATTCGATGGAGTTTTATTTTCTGGAGATGAACACCCGCATCCAGGTGGAGCACCCGGTGACCGAGATGGTGACCGGCATCGACCTTGTAGCGGAGCAGATCCGGATCGCGGGGGGCGAACCCCTTACGGTTACGCAAGATGTGCGCTTGCAGGGGCATTCCATCGAGTGTCGTATCAATGCCGAAGCGCCTGAACGCAACTTCATGCCGTCCCCGGGAAGGATTACCGAGTGGCAGGCGCCCTCGGGAAGCGGGATTCGCGTGGACACGCATTGTTATAGCGGCTACGTCGTTCCCCCGTTCTACGACTCCATGCTGGCGAAGCTCATCGTGCATGGAGAGGACCGGGGCGCGGCGATAGGCCGAATGGCGAACGCGCTCGACGCTTTCAGAATCGAAGGCGTGCATTCGACGCTGCCTTTCCATCGCGCCGTGCTCGCCCATCCGGACTTCAGGGAGAGCCGCGTCACGACGCAATGGACAGAGCAGGATTTTTATCGGGAAGTTGCCGTGGCGTGAACGCCCAGCCGAAGCAAAACCACGAGGAGAGAACCATGCAAAGCAGGTGGTTAAAGGTTGCAGCGATCGCGCTGCTCGTCGCGAGCAGCGCCGCCGCGGCGCAGACGCGCTCGGCAAGCTCGGGGGGCGACTATCCGACGCGGCCGGTGCGGCTTATCGTGCCTTTTGCGCCCGGCGGCAACACCGATGTGCAGGGGCGGCTGATCGCGCAGAAACTCTCTGAAGCGTGGGGTCAGCAGGTGGTGGTCGATAATCGCGGCGGCGCTGGCGGCACGCTCGGCGTCGACAGGGCTGCAAAAGCGCCACCGGACGGCTATACCGTCGTCCTCGCTTCCTTCGGCAATATCCTGGTCGGTCCCGCCCTTTACAAGAAGCTTCCGTACGATCCGGTGAAGGATCTCGCGCCGGTCATTCTCGTGTCGACGCCGCCCGGTCTCATGGTCGTCAATCCCGCGATCCCGGCCCAAAACGTGCAAGAGCTCATCGCCTATGCGCGCGCCAATCCGGGCAAGTTTAATTACGGTTCGGCAGGCAACGGCGTGTGGAACCATCTCTTCGGCGAGCTGTTCAAGACGATGGAGAAAATCGAGATGACACACGTGCCCTACAAAGGCACGGGACCGGCCGTCACCGATCTCATCGGCGGGCAGATCCAGGTCATGATGTCGCCTTTTCCCACCGCCATGCCCCACGTGAAAAGCGGGCGGCTGCGCGCGATCGCGGTCACCGATAACAAGCGCTCGCCGGTTGTGCCGAATATCTCGACGGTCGCCGAATCAGGTCTTCCGGGCTACGCCGCGGTAAGCTGGTTCGCCCTGCTCGCACCGGCCGGCCCGCCGAAGCCAATCATCATGAAACGGAACCGCGAGGTGAACCGCATTTTGTCGGAGCCCGACGTCAAAGCGGCTTTCGTGGCCGATGGCAGCGAGCCGGTCGGCGGCACGCCCGAGGACCTCGCGAAATCGATACGCGAAGGCCTGGCCAAGTGGGGCAAGCTCGTGCGCGATCTCAACGTTCAGCTTTAAAGGCGCCGCCATGAAACCAGATGTAAGCCCGTACATGCGCTATCGCGATCTGTCGGTTCGCGGCATCGAAGCGATTCCGGTCGCCATTCCACTGCTGCGCCCGATCAAATGGGCGCGTGGTGAAATTCACACGATCGACAATGTCGTCATCGTCGTGACGCTGTCGGACGGCACGCAAGGCATCGCCGACGCGCCGCCGCGCCCGACCATCTATGGTGAGACGCAGGAATCCATCGTTGCGGCCATCCGCAAACACTTCGCGCCTCGCCTCGAGGGTGTCAACGCTTTCGATATCGCCGGCGTCTGGAGCGCTTTGGAAGGGATCGCGTGGAACCCGACGGTCAAAGCCGGCATCGACATGGCGCTGTACGATGCGCAGGCCAAAGCGCTCGGCATCTCGTGCGCGCAGCTTCTCGGCGGCACCGTGAAACCCCTTCCGGTCAACTGGCGGTTGAGCCTGGCCGATGAAAATCACATGCTCGCCGAAGCGGAGCAGCAAATCGAGCGCTACGGCTTCCGCGCATTCAAAGTGAAATGCGGCGTCGACCGCAAGAAAGACGTACAGATACTGCACGCCTTGCGCAAGCTCGTGGGCGACAACGTCGAAATCGCGATCGATTGCAATCAGGGCTACAGCTCGCAGGACTTGCTGGAGACGGGAGCCTGCTTCGAGGAACTCGGCATCGCGCTCATCGAGGAGCCGATACCGGCTCGCGACTCGGCCGGCAAGCGCTTTGCTGCCGAACGTACGCGTGTGCCGATCTCCGGCGATGACTCGTGCATGACGCCTGACGACGTGCTGGACCAGTTGAAGCTCGGCGCAATTCGCGCGGTGGTCATCAAATGCGCGCGCACCGGCTACACGCAGTCGCGACAGATTCTGGCACTCGCCCGCGCGTACTATACGCCGGTGCACAACGGCACTCAGGCCGACATGCATATCGGCACGGCTTCGGGCGGCCACTTCGCGTGCACTTATGAAGCCGTCCACGCGCACGAGATCAGCAGCTTTCTCGATGCGAAAGACCATGTTGCGGAGCAGGAGCTCCTCATCAAGGACGGGCTGCTGCATCTGCCCGAAGGCCCCGGGATCGGGCTCACGCTCGATCAGGCGAAGCTCAAACGCTACCGCATCGATCAATAGGACTTTAGCGCCATGCCATTGGAAGAGCTCTTGCAGGAACTGGAAGAGCGCAGGCAGAAAGCCCTCGCGCTGGGTGGGCCGGAAAAGCTCGCCGAGCGCAAGGCCGCAGGGGTTTGCTGCCATCATCCATCGCCTACTGGGAGCAGATGATGTCGCGCGTCGTCGCCTCTCCGATGTGGGTGAAGGAAGTCGACGACAACTTCTGGGTCAGCGCCTTCCTCGACAGCGGCGCCACGAGGCAGTACCTCACGGCAGAATACAAAGCGATATTCAGCATGCTGAGCGAGCTCGGACTGGCCAAGCAGTAAACCCCACGCCATCAAGCCGCTGCGGCCCTGCGGCGGCGCTACACGACAAATCCGACGCTGCAACGTGATCCGTACACGAAAAGAGGATATCCGCATAAAAGCGCGTCTGCGTTTCCGTTTCTCGCACGCCCCGAGCGCAGCAGCAAGCCCCGGAAAACCGGCGTTACGGTCGTCAGCGACAGGGCCCAGTCGCTGGCGCAAGCTAGCAGCTACGTCGAGCCCCTCGGCGACCTCGTGGATCATATGAAGTTGCCCGACCATGTGGGCCTCATGTGGCGGCTGCCCGGCGAGCTGATCCAGAAGAAGAACGCGATCTACAAGGAGGCGGGAATCGAGACGCTGCTGGTGGAATACCGTACGAAGTCGCCGCGGTGCAGGGCAAAATCCCGGAGTTCATGGAGCGCGTTGCGGAGCTTGGCTTCGGCGGCGTGGAGGTGAGCGAAGATGCGATCGGGCAGACGCCGCGCGACCGCATCAATTCGATCAGGCGCGGGATCAAGGCGGGATTGACCGTCTTCACCGAGTTCGGGAAGAAGTTCCCGGTCCAGCCGCTCGACGCGAAGGAGGCGGCGGATATGGCGAAGCGCGATCTCGACGCAGGTGCGCACATGGTGGTGCTGGAGAAAAGCGATGTGGCGCTGGTGATCCGGAATGGGACGAAAACCCTGCACGAGCTCATGCGAGCGGTGGGCAAGGAGAAGCGCATCGTCGAATGCGGCCCGGGTGCAGACCGCTTCGAAATCGCGAAGTGGCTCATTGCAGAGTTCGGCATGGAAGTGAACCTCGAGAATATCGACGCGGAGGATGCGTACGGCATCGAGGCGATGCGCTATGGGCTCAACCGCGCGGTCGATTACCGCTATTTTCACGAGTGGCACGGAAAGGTGCTGCCGCCCGTGCCGGAGTGACGCGCATAGGGTCGATGAAGCCGCCGTTCTCGACGATGTTCGACATCACGGCCATTTTCGGCAGGTCCGGGCGGCGTGGGTTGCCTTGCGCGCTCGAGAAGGGCAGGTCGAGCTCACCCAGATACTTTCCCGAAGCGCACGAACGCCGCTTCAGAAATGTCCTGGCTGCGGAAGCGTAGGACGAGGTGATCGTGCCAGGCCTCGATGATCCGGCGAAGTGAGTGATCGTCGACCGGATTTGCCAGGTCTATTCCGCTGATATCTGCACCTAGCGCCTTACCCGATGGCGTCACTACGATT
>WHTS01000175.1 GCA_009377585.1 Betaproteobacteria bacterium | reverse complement strand
CGGATCGCCTCGACCATTTCGAGCTCGGGCGCGCTGGGCGCCGCAGTCAGTAACACCGGCACGTGCGGCTGCAGCCGATCGATCAGCTCCGCCATGCCTTCGACCGTCCAGCACTTGTGAAGAAAGCGTGACGTCGGATGAACCAGAACGAATGACCGGTCGTTCAGCCCCAACCGTGCCAGCTTGGTGCGCGCGCTGGTCTGCGCTTCCGGCCCGGGAACCAACTGCAGAGCCCTGGCGTCAGGTTCCGGATAGACGCCGATCCGGCGCACGGCATCGAGGTGACTCTCCACTTTGTGGCGAGGATTTCTCGGCCTCGCATAGAAATGCGTAAAGCTGTGCTGCCAGAAGCGACTGCGCTCCCGCCGGGCGTAGCGTTGCGTGACCGCCAGGGAAATTCCGAGCAGGCGCTTGAGGATCGGGCCGCGCCAGTGTTCGGTCAGATGGAGCAGCAGGTCGTAGCGGCGGGAGCGCAAACGCCGCAACAGGGCGCTCTCCGAGCGCAGGTGGCCGAAGATTCCAAGCTGCTTCCAGCTGCGATCGATGCAATGGATCTGCGCGATGTCGGGATGAAACGTCAGCATATCCAGCGTTTCCTGATAAATCAGGGCGTCGATTTCGAGGTGAGGATGGCGCTTCTTCAAGGCGCTGAACACCGGCGTCGCCAACAGCACATCACCGTGAAAGCGCAGTTTCACCACCAGCACGCGGCGCACTCGGGAAAAGTCCACTGCATCGGTCAGTGCCGCGGGTGCGTCTCGGACGATCACTGGCGGAAGTGGCGGCTCGGACATCACGAGCAAATGCCGACCCGGGAGCTGGGCCGGGCATTGTCAGCTCGCGCCATGCGCCACCGTCTCCGCTTCCTCTTCGGCCGCGGACTCGAACTGCATGTAGTAAAGACGGGCATAGACGCCGCCGTGATCGAGCAGTTCCCGGTGCGTGCCGATTTCGGCGATGCGCCCGCGGTCGAGCACCACGATACGGTCGGCGCGCTCGATGGTCGAGAGCCGATGCGCGATCACGAGCGTGGTGCGGCCTTCGAACAGGGTATTGAGCGCTGCCTGAACGTGGCGTTCGGATTCGGTGTCGAGCGCCGACGTCGCCTCATCGAGGATGAGTATGGGCGCATCGCGCAGAAGCGCCCGAGCGATGGCCAGGCGCTGGCGCTGTCCGCCCGAGAGCTTGACGCCGTTCTCGCCGATCGGTGTCTCGAGACCCTGCGGCAGCGCCTGGATGAAGTCCATTGCGTGCGCGGCCTCCGCTGCGGCGACGATTCGATCGTGGTCGGCGTTACGCATGTCGCCGTAGGCGATGTTCGCGGCCACGCTGTCGTTGAACAGCACGACGCGTTGCGATACGAGCCCAATGTTTTCCCGCAGGCTCGTCAGCCGGATATCTTGCACGTCCTGGCCGTCCACCCGGATGCGGCCGGAAGTCGGGTGGTAGAAGCGCGGCACCAGGCTCACCAGCGTGGTCTTGCCGCTACCCGATTGACCGACCAGGGCGACCGTTTCCCCCGGTCGCACGGTGAGCTCGATGTCCTGCAGTGCATCAATCGCACGTCCGGGATAACGAAAGCGGACACGCTCGAAACGAAGCTCGCCGCGCACACGCCCCAGCTCGCGGGTGCCGTGGTCCTCTTCGCTTCGCTCGTCCATGAGGCCGAAAACGGATTCCGCAGCGGCCAGCCCGCGCTGCAGGTGCTCGTTGACCGAGGTGAGGCGCTTGAGCGGCGCGGTCAGCATGAGCAGCGCGATGATGTAGGAAACGAATCCGCCGACGCTGGCGACGTCGGCGCTCGCCTGACGTGTGGCCAGAAACACCATCAGTGCAACCGCGGATGCCGCCACCATCTGCACCAGCGGTACGTTGATCGCCGCCGCGCTCGCCTGCTTCATGGCAAATCGGCGTACCCGATCGGCGTTCTTGCTGAAACGCGTCGCTTCGTAGACCTGGCCGCCGAAAAGCTTCACCTCCTGCTGCCCTTCGATCGCTTCTTCCAGAAGCTGCGTGAGATCCCCCATGGCGTATTGCGATTCGCGGCTCGAGTGCCGCAGCCGTTTGCTCAGGACCCGGACGATGGCCACGATTGCCGGCACCGTAACGAGCGTCAGCAAGGTGAGGCGCCAATCGAGCCAGAACAGCCAGCCCAGGAGCCCGAGGATGGTGAGGATGTCCTTCACCGCGACCGTGACGACGTTGGTGGCCGCCCGCGTCACCTGGGTGACGTCGTAGGTGATCTTGGACAACAGGTTGCCGGCCGGATGATCGCCATAGAACCCAGCGGGCAACGTCAGCAGACGCTCGAACATGGCCTTGCGCAGATCGAGCACGACCTTGTTGCCGACCCAGGTGATGGCGTAACTGCCCACGAAGTTCGCGGTCCCGCGCACCGCGAACAGCACGACGATGGCGATCGGCATCAGCCGGATGATCTCCGGGTCGCGGGTGACGAAGGTGCCGTCGAGCAGCGGCTTCATCAGCGCCGGCAGCGCCGGCTCGCTGGCCGCCACCACCGCCATCCCGAGCATCGAGACGGCGAACGCACGCCAGTAAGGCCGCACGTAGCTCAGCAGCCGGAAATAGAGCTCGGCGCTGGTCATCGGGGGCTTAGCCATAAACTCCAAAATACATTCACATTACGATCTTACCAGTTGACCGACCGAGTTTTTCCAAACTATAGTTGCCGCTCATGGAAGCGGACCTCAAAGCGCTGGAAGACAAGATCGGCCAGCTCGTGGAGCTGACCCAGCAGTTGCGGAACGACAACCGGGGTCTGCGCCAGCAACTCGCGCAGGCCGTGAGCGACAACAAGCGCCTGGGCGAGAAAGTCGATGCCGCCAAGGCACGGCTGGAAGCCCTGCTCGAACGCCTGCCCGGGGACAACTGATGGCCGCAGCAGTCAAGCAGATCGATTTCAAGGTGATGGGGCGCGAGTTTCGGGTTACCTGCCCCGACAACGAGGAACGCCAGCTGCTCGAAGCCGTGGCGTATGTCGACCGGCGCATGCTGGAGATGCGCGACAAGAGCAAAGTGATCGGTCTCGAACGCATTGCCATCATGACCGCGCTTTCGATCGCCAGCGAGCTGCTGCACACCAAGGTGCCGGGCGGGGTTGATGTGGCAGAGTTTAAGCGTAGAATAAATTCCATGCAGGCGAGCATCGACAGCGCCATCGCGGAGCAGGAAAAGCTCTTCTAGGCAACGTCGGTTCCCGCTGGGTTCCCGCTTGAAGCGCGGCGCGCAAGGCGAATGTGCTTGCGCACGCGTCGTACCAGCTATCCCCTGCGGTGTTCGACCAGGCCATAAGCGAAGCTTGAACCAACAAATTGGGGTAACCCAGGTCGCGAACCTAGGCAGCACCGGTGTGCGAGTCCCATGCGGACTTGCCTGAAGGTGCTGGGAACGCGGCCGCCTTGAACCTCCGGTTCAAGATCCTGGGCCTGACGGCATCCGCGGGGGACCCCTTTTTCCATGCGCCGCAGCGGGTCCAAGCGGCCTCCTCCCCTCCTGCAAAGGAGGGGCGGGACGCGGCAACGTCGCGGACGGGGTGGTATCGAGCAAAACCACACCACCCCGTCGGCTGCGCCGACACCCCTCCTCCTGAGAGGAGGGGAGAACGAAGACATTTCCCCTCCTTACCAAGGAGGGGCGGGACGCGGCAACGTCGCGGACGGGGTGGTCGGTTTTTTTTGAGGTTGCGCCAAGCAGCACACCGCGTCGCCTCCCTCGGCTTGTCATGACAAACGGTTGCACATTGTCGGATCGCGATTCAGCCCCGGGCGCGCGCGTAAGGAATGTCGACTGCGCGGCAGAGTACCTTGCAGATTCCCAGGCCGCATCGGCCGGCCGCAGGCTGCCTGCACTGACATGGAGACTCGCATGAGCACGGACGCCGACGAGATCTTTCCGCACATCGAGCGCTGGCGCAGCGACGGCCGAGGCGTGGCGCTTGCCACCGTGGTGCAGACCTGGGGGTCGTCGCCGCGCGCCGAGGGCAGTCACCTCGCCGTGAACGATCGCGGCGAATTCGTGGGCTCGGTCTCCGGCGGCTGCATCGAAGGCGCCGTCGTCACCGAGGCAGTAAGCGTGATTGCCGACGGCAAGCCCAGGACGCTGGAATTCGGCGTCTCCGACGAGCAGGCCTGGGAAGTCGGGCTGGCTTGCGGGGGCAAGGTGCGCGTGTTCGTGGAGCGCCTGGAATGAAGTGGGCCCTGTACGAGCGCTTGCGTGTGGCCACCGCCGCCGACGCATCGGCGGCGCTCGTCATCAACTTGCGCGACGGGGCGCAGGCGCTCTTCGACGGCATGTCATGGCAGGGCGCGCTCGAACTGAGCGCCGAACAGCAGGCCGCCGTGCAGCGCATGCTGATCGCGGACCGCAGCGGTGTCTTGCCGGAAAACGAAGAGCTGTTCGTGCGCAGTTACGCGCGCGCGCCGAGGTTGATCGTCGTCGGCGCGGCGCACATCAGCCAGTTCCTGGCGCCGATGGCGACACTGGCCGGGTTCGACGTGATCGTGATCGATCCACGCCGCGCGTTCGCGGCCGAGCATCGCTTCGAAGGCGTCAAACTGATCAACGCATGGCCGGACGAAGCGTTGCAGGAGTTGAAGCTCGATTCGACCAGCGCGGTGGTCACTCTGACCCACGATCCGAAGCTGGACGATCCGGCATTGATCGCGGCGCTCGCGAGCCCCGCCTTCTACGTCGGCGCTCTGGGCAGCACGCGCACGCATGCCAAGCGGGTGGCGCGGCTCACCGAAGCGGGGCTCGCCGACAAGGTGAAGCGCATCCACGCGCCGGTCGGGCTGAATCTCGGCGGACGCGCGCCGCGCGAGATCGCCGTTTCGATCCTCGCCCAGGTGATCCAGGTGCGCTACCGCGGCGAGACGTCCTGACGGATCGTGTTGCTGTCTTCCGTCGCGGGCACCGCGCCGGGATAGAGCCGCTCGAGCAACTGGATTGCCGCGTCGGCGAGCAGCGACTGCAGATCCGCCTCGGCCTGCGCAGCGTCATCCGATCCACGTGCGTTTTCCCACAGGGCCTCGAACGCTTGCTGGCGCTCGTCGACCGCCTGCGCCACTTCGTCCTTCCAGAACGCGGGCGCTTCGGCCTCGGCATAGGCGCCCCGCCCACGCCCGAAGTGCGCGACGGCGAGATAGCGCAGCAACGCGGAGCGCACCAGGCCGTCGAGAAACGACGGACTCCACGCAACCGATCCCTTGTCCGCGCCTCGAACCAGGTTGTGGCCGCGCGCCACCCCGACGCCGCCGAGCGCGCCCACGAGGGTGCCGGCCACGATGCCGGCCCCGAGCGTGATACCGCCGGCGGCGAGATCCGCCAGCAGGCCGGCGAGCGCACCGGACGCGATGCCACCGGCCGCGGCCGCCTTGCCTGCGCTCATCGGCTCGGTCATGCTGTAGTGAGTCTCGAGCCGTTCGAGCACCATCGACGCAGCCTCGCCTTCGAGCCCGTGCAGCGCGATCAGCCGGTCGGTGCTGGTCCGGATGTGTCGATCCAGGCGTTCGGCAAGCTCCGCCATCGCGCCCTCGCGGGCTTGGTCGCCTGCACGCGCGCCCAAGCCCAGCGCTGACAGTACCCGCCGGCTTCGTTCTTCAGGCATCGATTGCGCGACGGTCTGCCGATCATGGGCCGCCGCCAGCAATTGCTGCGCAAGCACGCCCATCGATTGCTGGAAGCGATCGATGTTGCGCGCCTGCCACAGCGCAACCAGCCGGCGCATCGCGGGTTGCTTTTGCGCGGGCAGGAAGCTGCCGAGCAAGCGCAGCAGCACGCCCTCCTGCACCCAACAGCGCGCGAACGCATCCAGGGCCAGCACCTCGTGCACGACAGGGAACGTGCTCACCGCGCTTCGCCAGCGATCCAACTCGGCGCGCTCGTCCGTGGCCGGCCGCGGCGGCCCGACCTGGTTCAGCAGCACGATCACCGGCTTGCCGATCCAGGTGAGGATCTGCATTTCGGGCGCGACATAGCCGGCGTCGCCCGGATCCTCGGCCGCGTTCACCAAGTACAACACCACGTCGGCCGATTCGCGCACCGTGCGCACCGCCTGCTGGCTGCACCAGAGCGGGCGGTTGCGGTAGCGATCCCACACCTCGCGCATGAGCCAGCCGATCGGGTTGTCCGCAGCGCGCAACCGTGTCACCAGCCGCGCCGAATCGCCGAAGCCCGGCGTATCCCACAAGCGCAGCACATCCCCGCCCGGCGTTTCGAGCAGCGTGTGCGCCTGGGCGAGCTCGGTGACATGCGGTGCATCGCGAACCTCGCCGATCTCTCGCCCCAGCAGCGTGCGCGCGAGCGTCGTCTTGCCCGCATTCGTATGCGAGACGAGCCCAAGCTCAATCGTCGCTGGCTCGATCGTCGCCGGCTCGGTCGTCACGCGTTCACGCGGACACGGTCCGGCCGGTCAACTGGGCATCGAGCTCGCGTTGCGCGGCCGTGAGCTCCGGCAGGGTCAAGTCGACGAAGACGGCGCGCGCCCCGCGCGTCGCCGCCAGGCCCGACCACGCTTGCCGCCGCTCCGCGAGACGCGCATCGGCTCCGGCCTGCGCGCCGAGACGGCTTCGGTAGGGCCCTTCGTCGACGATGACGGCGAGCCGGCCCGGCGTGCGCGGGCACAACCGATCGAGGAACACGCCATGATTCTCCGTTTCCGGTGTCGCCGCGAGATTGAACAGCGCGACGACCATATCGGCCGCAGGCGACGAACGATCGGGCGCAGCGCCGAGCGCATCCTCGTCGCCGAATGCGACGCCGCGTGCCCAATGCACCTGCACGTCGTCGCCGAACATTGCCGCTGCCAGTCGCTGCAAGCCCTGCCTGGCGTTTTCGGCCGGCGTATAGGCATAGGGCATCACGTCCACACGCGCGGGCGCTTCCCGCCAGCCGGAGAGCAGCCGCCGGAAATAGGCCTCGTCGAGCGAGAGCGGAAACCGGCTGGACAGCCTGCGCTCCCGCAGCCACGCGATGGCGGCAAGGATGAGGCGCGGAACGATCACCGCGGCCGCGGTCGTCACAGCATAGAGATAGATCCAGCGGGCTGCGTTCTCGCCGCCACCGGCGTCCCAGCGCAGCGCAGCGATCTCCTCCACGCTCGGGAACGGCTGGCCGGTGAAGCGCGCCGTCGGGCCGAGGAAGAACGCGAGCAGCCCGTGCACGGCCGGCGCGTCGAGAAAGGTGCTTTCCCAGCCGGCGCGGTATTCGAACGCGAGCCCGCGCAGGAACAGTCCGATCACGGCGCCGAGCGCCAGCGCAACAGCGGACAGATGCAGGATGCGCGCCGCGCGCGCTGCGATGAGCGGTGCGGAGCGCTCTCCCCAATCGAGCGCAAAGCTCGCAGCCGCACCGGCGAGCGGTCCGGACACGTGCGCAGTCAGATTGCGACGGACACCGGAGAGAAGCTGCGCCACCCGCCCCGGCTGGCGCCTCGAACGGCTCGCGATCGCCCTTACCGTGCGTACGAGCAGCCAGACGTATACGGCCAGGTTCCAGACGATGATGCCGAGCAGCGGAAAGGCGAGGATGTTCACGCGCCCCGGATCGGCGATGTGCTCGGCCACGAGCCCCGAAGCGAGTGCGATCGCCGGCAGCGCGATGCCGATCCAGGGCCGCCAGCGCATCGCGCCGAGCGCGCGGCCGGTTCGGGGCGAGCGCTCGATGAGCTTCGCGGCCAGCAGCTCGGCGCGCTTGGCGACGAATGCCTCGGCACTCGCACGCTCGCCGCGGTCGGCCGCCCGCCAGCGCACGAGCTCGGCCGCCGCGCGCGCGGCATAGCGTCGATCGTCCTCGGTGAGCAGGGCGCTTGCGGCATCGGCTGCCTCGGCCGCGCGAACGAGCAAGACCTGGCGTGCCGCGGTTTCGTCCAAGTAATTCCTCTACGGGCATCGATGAACTGCCCCAAGAACGGCATGATAGCCGCCGGCTCGGCCGGAGGGCCAAAGTCGCACCGTGCCGCACTCGTGCGCCTTCCGGACGCCCGCGCTGCGATCCGTGATAAGGTGAGGCGATCCGGGTTTACGTGTATTGCCCTTGTCGGGCTGCGCGCGTGCTCAGCCGCGAGTGCCCGCCCGCGGTCCTCATCCGCGTGGTGACGAATCGAGGAAAGCGTGTCGAGCGCAGCCGAGATCTATCAGCAGGCGATCAAATCGCTGGCGGCGGAAGCTACCGGCCACGGCGCGCTCGAGTCGCCGAACGGCCGCGCCTTTCTCGACAATCCGCTTTGCGGAGATTGCGTCGAGATGCAGGTGGCGCTTGCGGACGGCCGCATCCGCGCGCTCGCGCACGACGTCAAGGGCTGCCTGCTGTGCCGCGCGGCCGCATCCGCGATCGGCAAGCGGGCGCCCGGCGCCGACCTGGCCGCCATCGAGCGCATCGGCGCCCAGGTGGCCGCCATGCTGCGCGAAGGCTCGCCCGCGCCGCCGGGCTGGGACGAATTGGCGGTGTTCGCGCCGGTGCACGGTCATCCGAGCCGCTACCGCTGCGTGCAGTTGCCGTTCGAGGCGCTTGCGGCGGCGATGCGGCCTGGCGCTGCGTAGTCATGTAGCCAACAGCCGTGGCGCCGGATGTTGAATTACTCCGGAACCACGACCCGCGGAGACAGCCCCATACGCCGAGCACGCTCCTTCCTCCCCCTGACCAGCAAGCTGGCCGGGTCCAAATCCGCCGGCGCGGGTGCACGTTTGCTCTTGAGCATTCCAAATCCGCTTTCCGCAAGTGCGGCGGGCCGGCTGACGACGCGCATTTCGACACGATCGCCAACAACGACGAACTCGATCTTACTGCCCCGATGGAGCCCCAATCGCTGCCGAAGCGGCTTCGGAATCGTGACCTGACCCTTGCTGGTTACGGATGTGGTTTCCATCGTCGGCTCGTCGGTAATACTCGGTAAGACTACCACTGTTTCCGGATCGGAAGAACTGCCCTTATTGCCCCTGCCTCACGCCTTGCTCGGCCAGCACCGTTTCGACCAAGTCCCCACGAGTGGCACGATCGCCTGCAGCACTTCGGGCAGTTGCTGGCGAATGCGAGCATGATGTGTCTCGCGCACCTTACAATGCCGCGAACAACCTGCAGCGCTCTTA
>WHTS01000174.1 GCA_009377585.1 Betaproteobacteria bacterium | reverse complement strand
TCACGATTCCGACCATGATCCGCTCGCTCAACTCTGAACATGGAAGTGTTTCCCACTCATCGGGGATAACCCCCACTTCCGTCTGCTTGTACCCAGGCCTCACTTCCATACCGCCCCCATCTTCTTGAGATGCTCGTCCACCCGCACCGCAAGCGTCTCCACTTCTTCAACAAGCGCCGGCAGCGGCGTCGCATACCGCTCGGCCAACTCGCGGATACGGCCAGTGAGGGTCTGCGACACCCGATCTAGCTCGCCCTGCACGGTGCCTGACAAACGCGCCATCCACTTGTCATCGACGACCAGCATCTTGATCTCGCCCTCGGTGAGCGTGGCGTACTTCTCGTGGGCAAGTCGGTCGAGCGCGGCGTCCTGCTCCTTCACCGCGCGCTTGAGGGCCGACTCGATCTCGGCGAGTTCAAGCCAGCGCCGGAGCACTTCCGCCTCTTCCTTCGCTTCCTTGTCGCCGTTGATCTCCTTCAGCCGAGCATTCACCTCGGCCTTGGCGATCTTGTCGAGCGCGCCCAGGGCGCCCTCTTCGCCGCCGTGCTCTTCGTCCAATTCGGCGAGGGCAGTGGTGGTGGTTTCGAGCTCGGCCTGCTTCGCATCGAGCTCGGCCTGTTCCTTGGTGAAGCAACGCGCGACGATGAGCGGCTTCGGGATGAGATCACATGCCCAGCCCTTGTCCTTGCGCTTGCCCTTCTTGTCGGTCTCCACGATGCGAGCCGGCTTCGCCACCCAGCCGTCCAGAGCGATCAGGTAGGCGTCGTCCTGCATCGTCTCGGCCCAGTAGTCCATCAGGTGCTGGTAGACGTCGTAGGCATCGAGCATCGGCGCGGAGCGGAAGGCTTCCAACAGTTCCTCGGCGATGGTCTCGATCAGCGCCTTGGGGTGGCCGTCCTTGCTGAAGGCGGTAAGCCGTTTGGTGGCGGCCGCGCGCCAGTCGTCGAAGTGCTTCGTCGCCCTTTTCTGGAAGGCGGCGAACTCGGCGTGACCGAGAATTGCGGACTTCACTTCGGCAATGGGCAGCGTCAGGTAAACGTAGCCGGGGCGCTCCCTCATAGCCGACCCCTCTCCCAGCGGAAGAGACGTCACGACATGAGCATCGCTGCTTGCACCGTGGAACGTGCGTGGCGTCCCTTCCCTCACCCCCAGCCCCTCTCCCGGAGGGAGAGGGGAGCGTTGTTTGCCCGCCAGGCGGGCAGGTTCCTGGGTAGGGGAGAAAAGCGCCGCGCGCACGGCCGGGAGCACCTGCCAGTACGCGTCGAGCGCGTCCAGATCGCGCTCCGGAATGCCGCCGCGCAGGTGACCGTCGATGTCCTGCAGATCCTCCGGCGTGGTCGAGTCGATGTAGCGCGGCAGGTTGAGGTTGAAATCGTTCTTCGCATCAGCGATCTCGTCGAACGGCACCATGCGGGCGTAGCGCGGCACGTCAGCCTGCTTCTTGAAGGTGTCGACGACGCGGTGGATGTCCTGCTCGCGCAGCCGGTTCTTGTTGCCGTCCTTGATAAAGCCTTTGCTGGCATCGATCATGAACACGCCTTTGCGGGCGGCGGCGTTCTCCTTGTCGAGCACCACGATGCAGGCGGGGATGCCGGTGCCGTAGAACAGGTTGGCGGGCAGGCCGATGATGCCCTCGAGGATGCCGGAGCGTACGAGCTGCTGGCGGATCAGGCCTTCAGCGTTGCCGCGAAAGAGCACGCCGTGGGGCAGGATGCAGGCCGCTTTGCCGGTGCTCTTCATCGAGCGGACGATGTGCAGCAGGTAAGCGTAGTCGCCCTGCTTGGCCGGCGGCACGCCCCAGGCGAAGCGCTGGAAGGTGTCCAGCGACGGCGTGAGGCCGGTGCTCCAGGTCTTGTCGGAGAACGGCGGATTGGCGACGACGTAGTCGTAGGTGCGAAGCTGCTCGCCGTCCTTGAACTTCGGCGCCGCGAGTGTGTTGCCCGAGAGAATGTTGGCCGTGGGGAAGTCGTGCAGGATCATGTTCATGCGGGCGAGACCCGCCGTGGTCACGTCCTTCTCCTGGCCTTCGAGCGTGATGTGCTTGCCCGCCTGCGCCGCCACCTTGAGCAGCAGCGAGCCCGAGCCACACGTCGGGTCGTAGGCGGTGGTGGCCGCCCGGGTGTTCTGCGGCGCGATGCCGATCACCTGGGCGATCACGCGGCTGACTTCGGAGGGCGTGTAGAACTGCCCCTTGCTCTTGCCGCTCTCGGTGGCGAAGTGCCGCATCAGGTACTCGTAGGCGTCGCCGAGGATGTCGTCGTGCTCGGCGCGGTTCTGCGAGAAGTCGAGCTCGGGCTTCTGGAAGATGCCGATCAGATTGGACAGGCGATCCACCATTGCCTGTCCCTCGCCGAGCTTGTTTGGGTCGTTGAAGTCGGGGAAGTCGCTGCGGGCGAGCCGCGCGTTGGCGTCGATCAGCGGCTGGATGATCTGCGTGTTGATCTTGTCGCCGATGTCGGGCTTGCCCTTGAGGGCGATCATGTCGGTGAAGCTCGCGCCCGTCGGGATCGTGACGGGCGGAGCGAAGTCCGCGCTGTTGCCGTACTTGTCGCTGATGTACTTGATGAACAGCATGAACAGGACGTAGTCCTTGTACTGACTGGCGTCCATGCCGCCGCGCAGCTCGTCGCACGAGGCCCAGATGGAGGCGTAGAGGTCGGATTTCTTCAGTGCCACGACAGCTACCTGCTTTTCCGGTCAGCAGGGGTTGTCCCCTCCTCCAGCAGCAACGCTTGCTGCTCCTGGATCGTGATGCCGTTTCGCCCGCACCAGTCCCGGATCAACACCTCGACCATGTTGGCGATGGAGCGGTGCTCGCGCTCGGCGGCGGCGCGCAGAGCCTCCTTCAATGCCGGCTCGATACGGAAGGTCAACGTGCTGGTCTTGCCAGTGGCCATGGGCGCCTCGATGCAGCGGTTGTACTGCGGATAGGATGCAGTATACAGTATTGTTCGATGCATCCAATGGCGTCCCCATGAGAAAAAGGAAAAGAGCAGCCCCGACCCCAGGCGAAACCATTTTGATGGTTTCTGGATGAGCGCCTATCTGGAGAGCTTGGCCTACGGTGATTAGGCGCCATATTCGCCGCGTTCAATGCGGAGAATGACTTGCCCATGCGGCGCAGCACGGGCTACGCGTTGATGGATTGAATCTGGCCAGATCATCGAAATCGCGCCCCCGAGACCGAAGCACTACTATCTGTTTGAGAATGCGGACTACGGCTCAGGCGCGAGTAACCGCTTCGCGCAAAACCCTCTAGCGGTTAAAGTCCGAGGCTACGACTGGCCCCATGGAGGATGGTCTTGCAGCGCGCACTCAAGTGGTTCCTCGTCGGCATGGCGGCGCTTGTCGGCGTCGCCGGAACCGTCGTCGCCTTCGTCGCAGCGACGTTCGACCCCAACGATTACAAGGGCAGAATCGTCGAGGCCGTACAGCAGAAGACCGGGCGCACGCTGGTCCTCGAGGGCGATCTCGCGTTGTCGTTGTTCCCCTCGATCGGAGCGAAGCTCGGAAAGGCTTCGCTGTCGGAGCCGAAGAGCACCCGGCAGTTCGCAGCCGTCGATTCGGCGGTCGTATCGGTGAAGCTGCTGCCATTGCTCTCGAAGGAAGTGATCGTCGACGCGATCGCCTTGAAGGGCTTGCGCATGAACATCGAGCGCGATCGCTCGGGGCGCATGAACTTCGAAGATCTCACGGGCGCTGGCGCTGAAGGCGCCGAGTCGCCCGGGAAGGCGCAGGGAAAATCCGGCACGCCCAAATCCGGCACGCCCGAACCCGCTACGCCCGAACCCGGTACGTCTGTGCAAGTCGACATCGCCCGCATCACGATCTCGGGAGCGGACGTGACGTTCTCCGACCAGGCCGCGGGCACGCGTTATCGGCTCTCGAACCTCGACCTCGAGTCGGGACGCGTTGCCGCGGGTGTGGCCACGCCCATCGAGCTCAGCGCAAGCCTCACTTCGGACAAAGACAAGGCACGCATCGATACCCGCCTCGAGACGATGCTCACGTTCGACCTGGCGGGAAAACTCTACAAGCTCGACCAGCTCGATCTCTCCGCCAAGGGCGACTATGGCGATATCAGCGCCCTCGATGCGACCGTCAAGGGCAACATCGAAGCGCGCACGGATACGGGCGAATACGTCGCGAACGCGCTCGCGGTGGCCGCGTCGGGCAAGCGCCCGGACGGGAGCTTCGAGCTGAAGCTCGACGCACCCAAGCTCACGCTCACCCGCGACAAGGTCGAAGGCGGAAAGCTCACCGTCAACGCGAGCTCGAGCGATGCGAACGGCAAGGTCGTCGCCAAGCTCACAGTCGGCAGCGTCGCGGGTGCCTTCAGCGCCCTAAAAGCCGAACCGCTCGATGCCGACATCGAAGTGCAGGGTGCGGGGCGCGCGTACAAGGCGCAATTGCGCGGCGCACTCACCGCGAATCTCGACAAAAAGACGGCGGGCCTGAATTTTTCCGGGAAGGTCGATCAATCGAACGTGAAGGGCCAGGCTGCCATAACGCGTTTCTCCCCGCTGGCGCTCACCTTCGATCTGGATGCCGATCAGCTCGACGCCGATCGCCTTCTGGGCCACTCGCCTGCCGCCCCGCCCTCCTCCGGTCAGGCGCCTGCCAGTTCACCGTCCGCCGGCCCGGCGCCCGCCCGTCAGCCACCTGCTGCAAAACAGGCGAATGCGGGCGGTAATGCGGAAGACGAGACGATCGATCTCTCTGCCCTCGAGAAGGTGGATGCGTCGGGCACGATCCGGATCGGCAAGCTGACGCTCCGTAACATCAAAAGCGAGGAAGTGCGCGCCACGATCAAGGCGGCGCGCGGCCGGCTCGACGTTGCACCCCTTTCGGCGCGGCTCTATCAAGGCACACTTGCCGCATCCGTTTCCGTGCAAGCCGCGGAGAATCCCGTGTTCACCGTGCGCCCGACGCTGACCGGGGTCGCGATCGGTCCCCTGCTGCGCGACGCGGCGCAGATCGACACCCTCGAAGGCAAGGGCACGGTTCGCGCGGACCTCACGACTCGCGGCGCCACGGTGCAGGCGCTGAAGAAGGCGCTGAACGGTACTGCGTCGGTGAACCTCGCCGACGGTTCGATCAAGGGCATCGACATCGCCGGCACCATCCGCTCGGTGCGCTCGAAGATCGACCAGCTGAGAGGGCAGCCGGTGCAAAGCTCGAACAAGACCGAGAAGACCGATTTCACCGAGTTGAAGGCGAGCTTCAAGGTGACGAACGGCGTCGCGCACAACGACGACCTGTCGCTCAAGTCACCGTTGCTGCGCCTCGAAGGTGCGGGCGATATCGACATCGGCGAAGATCGCATGAACTACCTGCTGAAGGCGACGTTGGTGGCAACCAGCAAGGGCCAGGGCGGACGCGACGTCGATGAGCTGGCAGGCATCACCGTGCCCGTGCAGCTCACGGGTGCGCTCAGCTCGCCGCAGTGGTCGATCGACGTCGCCGGCATGGCCGCCGATCTCGCGAAGAAGAAGCTGCAGGACAAGATTCTCGAACGCATTCCCGGCGGCTCGGAGAAAGGCGGATCGGGGCGCGGGATCGAGGATGCGATCAAGGATCGTCTCGAAGGACTGTTCCGCCGCTGAACGCGCCAAAGATCCCGAACACCGGCTATTCACGCAGCCGAGCACCGGAATCGGTAGCGAAGCGCACACACTGGAGCGAAACACACCATGATCAGCCAGATCGGTACGATCGATGCAGCGCGACTCAAAGCCGCTCTGCACGACGGCGGCGAGATCGCGCTGCTGGACGCGCGCGACGAAGTCCCATTCGATGCCCGCCATCTGCTGATGGCAGCGTGCTTGCCGCTGAGCCGCCTGGAAATGCTGGTCGACGCCTGCGTGCCGCGCCGCTCCACGCGCGTGGTGTGGTGCGACGACGGCGAGGGTTTGGCGGAGCGCGCCGCGCGACGCATGGCGGCGTTCGGCTACACCGATGTGTCGGTGCTGGCAGGCGGCATTGCAACCTGGGAAGCGGCGGGGTATCGCATCTATAGCGGCGTGCACGTGCCGAGCAAGGCGTTCGCCGAAGTGGTCGAGCACCAGGCCGGCACGCCCTGGATCACGGCCGAGGAGCTGAAGGCGCTGATCGACGCCAAGGCCGACATCGCGCTCTTCGATAGCCGTAGCTACGAGGAATTCCACGGTAACAGCATTCCCACGGCGATCAGCGTCCCGGGTGCGGAGCTGGTCTACCGGTTCGCCGACCTCGTGCCCTCCCCGGCCACGACGGTGATCGTGAACTGCGGCGGGCGCACGCGCAGCATCATCGGCGCCCAGTCGCTCATCAATGCCGGCGTGCCCAACAAGGTGGTCTCCCTGAAAAACGGTACCCAGGCCTGGCATCTCGCCGGCTACGAGGTGCTGAAGGGCTCGACCGCCCGGCCGCCTTTGGTGTCGCCGCGCGCGCAGGCCGCGGCACGCGCGGCGGCGGATCGGATCGCGGAACACTTCGGCATTGCCCGCATCGATGCAGCGACCCTGGCGCGGTGGCAGGAAGACGCGGTCACCCGCACGCTCTACGTGTTCGACGTGCGCGATCCGGACGAGTACGTCGCGGGCCATGTTCCTGGCATGAAGAACGTCCCCGGCGGCCAGCTGGTGCAGGAAACCGACCGCCATGCAGCCACGTGGGGCGCCCGCGTCGTTCTCGTCGACGACGACGGCGTGCGCGCAGTGATGACGGCGCACTGGATGAAGCAAATGGGCTGGGACGCCGCCGCCATGACGGTCGACATGCGCAAGGTGGGCAAGGAGACCGGCCCCTGGACGCCGCGCGTCCTTGGGCTAGAAGCAGCGACACCGACCATCGACGCGGCCACGTTGCACGCGCGCATGCAGGCGGGTGGCGTCAGTGTTGTCGACGTGGACTGGAGCCGCGACTATCGCGACGGACATATCCCGGGTGCATGGTTCGGCCTGCGTTCGCGCCTCGCGCAGATGCTGCCGCAACTGCCGTCGGCGGGCACGGTGGTGTTCACGTCCAGCGACGGAACGCTCGCGCGCCTTGCAGCGGCCGACGCGAACGAGATCACGCCAGCGCTCGCGCTCGACGGCGGGACCGCGGCCTGGCGCGAGGCAGGATTCCCGCTCGAGCAAGGCGCGACCCGGATGGCGACAGCGCCGGACGACATTCGGCTGCGCGCACGCGACCAGGACGCCGGCGTGGAAGAGGCGATGCAAGCCTATCTGTCGTGGGAGATCGATCTCGCCGACCGGATGGCGCAGGACGACGACCAGCGCTTCAGAATCGTGGCGCGCTGACCCGCCGCGAATGCGCTCGCTGCAGGGAGAGACGATCCGTGAGCACCCCTACGCTGAAGGAAATGTTTCGCCGCCTGTGGCGCGCTGGAGGGCAGCAACATTCGGCGAAAACGGTCGAAGTGTTCGGCTGGCTGATCCTGCTGGAAGGCGCCATACTGCTGCTTATCCCCCGGCTCGCGGTCGACGCGCTCCATCTCCCGGCGCTTGTTCCTCAAGGCGAGAACTATCTTCGTCTCGCCGGCCTGCTGGTCGGCGGCCTGGGCATGCTTTATGTGGTGAGCGGACGACTCAATGCCCAGGGATTCGTTTTCGCCTCCCTGCTCGATCGTCCGCTCGTACCAGCGGTCATGCTGGCCCTCTGGTGGTTCGGAATATTGCCCGGTCCGCTCGCTGCCGCGTTCGCCCTGCAGGATTTCGCCAGCTTCGTCTGGACCTTGTCGGCATGGCGCGCCGAACAGCGCCGGCCCGACGCGGCATGAAAATATTCCTGAGCTATGCCTCGCAGGACCGCGCCCTCGCAGCCGCGATCAACCGGACGCTTTCGCACCAGGACCACGACGTCTTCTTCGACCGCGACGATCTGCCGCCCGGCGAGGAGTTCCACAATCGCATCCGCCAGGGTATCGAACAGTGCGATCTGTTCGTATTCCTCATCAGCGAGCATGCGCTCGACCCGGCCAGCTACACGCTGAGCGAGCTCGAGATCGCGCAAAAGGTCATCCAGCGGCCGCACGGGCGCCTGCTGCCCGTGCTGCTCGCTCCGATCGCGTTCGCCCGCTTGCCGGGGTTTCTCAAATCGGTGACCGTGCTGGAAACTTCCGGCGACGTGACCGCCGCGGTCGCCGATGCGGTGCATCGCATCGCGCAAGGCCGGCGCCGGCGCCATGGCTACCGGTTGGCGATCGGGATCGCAGCCATCGCGCTGGTCGCGGCCGGCATCTGGCTCGCGCTGCCCGATGGAACCTTGCCCGAGGAACGAACCGGCAAGGACGGCGCTGCGTCCGACCTCGTGCCCGCGGGCATGTTCGGCATGGGCGACGGCGAGTACGCCCCGCAGCGCGAGATCTTCGTCGATGCGTTCTACATCGACCGCTTCGAAGTCACAACGGGGCGCTATGCGAAGTTCCTGGCGGCAACCGGATCGGCGCGCCCGCCCGAGAAATGGGAAGCGATCGATCTCGCTGCGGCGGCCGAGCTGCCCGTGGTCGGCGTCGACTGGAACGACGCAGCGGCGTATTGCGCGTGGGCAGGGCGGCGGCTGCCGACCGAGGCCGAATGGGAGAAGGCCGCCCGAGGCGCCGATCGACGCATGTATCCGTGGGGCAACGAATCGCCGTCGCTGCTGCGCGCGAACTACGTCAACACCTCGTCCGAAGCGTACGACGGCGGCCTGCACAAGGTCGGCTCGCATCCCGCGGGTCGCAGCCCCTACGGCACGCACGACATGGCGGGCAACGCCAACGAATGGGTCGCGGACTGGTATGCCGAAGGTTTCCGTTCCGGCGACATGCGCAATCCCAAGGGACCCGAAAGCGGCAAGGCACGGGTGATCCGCGGCGGGGGCCGCTTCGAGAGCGCGGACCGCATCGCTTCGGCCCGGCGCTGGCACGGACCACCCGACCTGAGGTCCGACGACATCGGGTTCCGCTGCGCCGCCGATGGGCCCTGAATATTCCCCTCCGCTCACGCGGAGGGGTGACGCGAAGCGGCGGGGTGGTGTGGTTTCGATCGCTGGAGACCACCCCGTCCGCGACACTGTCGCGTCCCGCCCCTCCTCGACGAGGAGGGGAATGGTTACAGCTTCCCCGCCTCTCATGAG
>WHTS01000173.1 GCA_009377585.1 Betaproteobacteria bacterium | reverse complement strand
GGCGCAGCCGCGATATAGCCGTAGGAGGCGAACTGGTCGGCGATCGCGCGCACATCCTTGTCCACGCCGTGCACGGCCGACGCCAGCACAATGGCCGGCACCTTGCGCTCGCTGTCCGGCGTCACGACATAGCAATCGAATTCGCCGCCGCCGCCGGAACGAACCTTGATGTCCTTGCGCACCATCGCTTGTCTCCTTTGTTCTCGGGCCGTCGCGGAAGTGTGGAAGTGTCCGCCGCGTTCCCTGCAGGCGTCAAGCGAACGGTGTACGATTTGTCATCCCGTCCGCTTGGAGGAGCCCGCCGATGGAAGTCCGCCGTCTGGGAGAGCAAATAGGTGCCGAGATCACTGGCGTCGACGTGAAACGGCTCGACGCGGCCGGGTTCGAGCGGATCTATCGCGCCTGGCTCGACTACAACGTCATCGCGGTGCGCGACCAGGCGCTCGACATGCCGGATTTCATCGCCTACAGCCGGCGTTTCGGCGAGGTGTGCCCGCATCCGTCCAAGAGCACGCGCCACCCCGAGCACCCGGAGATCACCATGCTCGGGGTCGGCAAGTTCCGGCCCGACGGCTCGCTCGACAAGAGCATCTACCTGCGCGGGGCCGAGGGCTTCCATACCGACGGCGCCTACGATGCCGTGCCTTTCAAGGCAACCCAGCTCTACGCGATCGCCATTCCGAGCCAGGGCGGGGATACGCACTTCGCCAGCATGTACGCGGCGCACGAGGCGTTGCCCCAGCGCCTGCGCGAGCGCCTCGAAGGCCGCCGCGGCGCCTATGTCTACGGCGGGCGCAAGCGCAAGAACGCGCTCCTGAACGAGGAAGACCGGCACGATAAGCCGGTGCTCCATACCGTGCTGGGCACGCATCCCGAAACCGGCCGCCCGGTGCTCTACTTCGACCCGGGCAAGATTCTCTACATCGAGGGCCTGCCCTTGGATGAAAGCGACGCCCTGATCGATGAGCTGGCCGGTTACATGGTGCAACCACAGGGCCACTACCGGCACCGCTGGCGCAAGGGCGACATCGTGATCTGGGACAATCGCTGCTCCTATCACAAGGCGGCCGGCGACTATCCCCCGCACGAAGACCGCATCCACTGGCGCACCTCGATCAAGGAGCACGCGCACGCCGCGTCCCCCGCCTGATCGTTTCGGGGGGTCAGGTCTTGCTTGTTGCACCTCATGCCGCTATCGGCTCTTAGGTTGCAACAAGCAAGACCTGACCCCAAGGCAGGTCCGGTTTGTGGACGCGATCGCGTGTGTTAGGATTCCTTTGAGTCGCTAAGGCGCCGCGAGCGCCGTCTTCCGATAAGGCGTGAGATCCCGCCACCCGGCGATCCTCCGCCCGGCCCACGGAGCTTCGTGACCGATCGCTCGGTCGCGGCCGCCCGAGCCGTGGCCACACCAGGTTATCGGAAATTGCCAAGCAGGCGGGCAAAGCAGCGGATGCTCGGCTCTTCGCTGCGCACGGTATTGCATGATTCTACTGACCATCGCGCATCACGCGTCCGCGGCCGCCCCAGGCGCCGCGGACGCTGCGCCCGGAGCCCTACCTTGATCATGTCGCTCATGAAGCACAAGAAGCTGCTGTTGCGGGTCCTCGCGGCCGCCTCCATCGTCGCCGTCGGAACTCTGGCCTGGTACACGATCCATGCGCCGGAGCGAGCGCGCAATCCGCTTGCGGTTTCGATGGAAAGCGACTCGGCATCGTACTTCGCAGCCGAGCGCGACTTGACCGCGCTGGCGCAGGATGCCCGCAGCGGCGCCGCCGCCGGCATCGGGCTTTCCGCCGAATACGTGCTGGTGAGCCGGCACGACGGCACCCGCTACTATGTGCGCACCGATGCGCAGCGCGCGCTCGTGACCGAGCTGCTCAAGGGCGACCTCGGCGCCCACGCGCCGGAGATCTTCGCCCTCGGTTCGGTCCAGCCGCCCGGTCCGCCGCTCACCACCTTCGCGCGCAAGATCGATCCGGCCTGGCTCTCGCTGCTGCTGCCGCTCGCCTTCATCGGCATGCTGCTCTACATGAACCCGGGGCGCGGCGCCGGCGGCTTCAAGACGGCCTCGCGTCCCGGCACGCGCTTCTGCGACGTGATCGGCGTCGACGAGGCCAAGGAAGCGCTGCAGGACATCGTCGCCTATCTGCGCAACCCCGCCAAGTTCGCCCAGCTCGGCGCCAAGCCCCCCAAGGGTGTCGTGCTGGAAGGTCACTTCGGCTGTGGCAAAACGCTGCTCGCTCGCGCCGTGGCCGGTGAAGCCGGCGTGCCTTTCATCGCCCTTTCAGGCAGCGATTTCACCGACATGTTTCTCGGCGTCGGCGTGCGCCGGGTGAAGAAGCTTTTCGCCGCTGCACGGGCTCAGGCGCCGTGCGTGGTCTTCATCGACGAGATCGACGGGCTGGGCAAGCGCTCGGGCGGCGCCTCGGCGGGCGAAACCGAGAACAACCGCATCATCAATGCGATCCTGGTGGAGCTCGACGGCTTCACGCCAAGCTCGGGCATCGTCGTCCTGGGCGCGACCAACAACGTGGCCAACCTCGATCCGGCGCTGATCCGCGCCGGCCGGTTCGACCGCACCTGCCATCTCGGGCTGCCGGACGTGGACGAGCGCGAGGCGCTGTTCGCGCTGCACGCGAAGGCGCTGCGTACTGCGGGGGAGCTGGATTTCCGCCAGCTGGCGCGCATCTCGAGCGGCCTGCCGCCGGCTGCCATCGCCAACGTCGTCAACGCCGCGGGCCTCATGGCCGCCAAGGAAGGCGCCGAGGCGGTGACCCGGACGCACCTGCAGCGCATGCTGGAGCAGCATCTCATGGGCGGCTCCAGCGAGGCCGGCCGTGCCGCACTCGATGCCGGCGAGCGCAATCGCATCGCGGTGCACGAAGCCGGGCACGCGATCCTCGCCAAGCTGCTCGATGTCGGCATGGTGGAAAAGGTGAGCATCCTCAAGCGCGGCCGGGCACTCGGCGTGACGCTGGTGACCAACGACCAGGACGTCAGCCTGCAGAGCGAGCCGGAGATGCGCGCGCGCATGGCGATGCTGCTCGGCGGTCGCGGCGCGGAAATGCTGGTACTCGGGACAGTGTCGACCGGCGCCGCCAACGACCTGGAGCGCGTCTCCAACATGGCCTACCGCATGGTGACCGAGTTCGGTTTCGGCAAGCGGCTAGGTCCCTTCAGCTACGCGGGAATCCCCGAACGCGACCGGCCGCTCGCCACCAGCCAGGAAGCGATCGGCGAAGCACGCGATCTCATCAAGGATCTCGAACAGGAATGCGCGGCGCTGCTGCGCGTCCACCGCCATGCGCTCGATCTGCTCACCGCGCAACTGCTCGAGCACGAGACGGTCAGCGGCGAGGTCGTGACGGCTTGCGTCGCATCGAACGATCTGGCCGTCGCGGCGTAGCGAGGTCGAGACCACCCCCGTCCGCGACATTGTCGCGCCCCGGCCCCTCCTTGTCTGAAGGGGAATGACTATCGCTTCCCTTCGCCCCTCGTAGCGAAGCGGAGGCGCGTCGCGCATTCAGCTCCCTGACATATTTCAGTTGCCGCTGCGGCGCCCGCAAAGTATGTTTGCGGCTCAAAACGAAATCAGGGAGCCAACGTGCATTCCGATTCCGCGGCCACCACGGCCGAGCTCCAGGAACCGCCGCACCGGTCCCTGGTTGCCGAAGCCAAATTGCGCCCGCCGCACGAGGCGGCCGAGCTGTTCGCCGGGCACCCGGCCAACGTGGTTGCAGCGGCACTCATGGCGCTCAATCCCGGATTCGCCCAGGACATCCTGGAAGCGCTGCCGGCAGAAACCGTCGCTGCCGTAACCGACTGGGTTTCGCCCGAGCTCGCCCGGCAATGGCAGCGTAATGGCGCCTATTCGCAAGACAGCATCGGGCGGCTCATGGAGCCCGCCTACGCCATGTTCCGCCCCGGCATGACGGTGGGCGAGACGATCGAGCGGCTGCGCGCGCTGGTCAAGGTCGCATTCGTGACCTACGTCTACGTCGTCGACGACCAGGGCAGGCTTTGCGGGCTCGTCACCATGCGCGACCTCCTGTTCGCCGACGAAAGCATGCGGCTGGAAAGCGTGAGCGTGACGCTGCGCAACGTCTTCACGCTCTCGCCCGAAACCACGCTCAACGATGCGATGAAGCAGGTGCTGGATCGACACTATCCGGTCTATCCGGTGTGCGATGCGCACGGAACGCTGCTCGGGCTCGTGCGCGGGCAGGCGATGTTCGAGGAGCAGGCGATCGAGATCACGGCCCAGGTCGGCACGACCTTCGGGGTGGAGAAGGAGGAACGGCTCACCACGCCGATCGGGCAAAGCTTCAAGTACCGCCATCCCTGGCTGCAGTTGAACCTGCTGACTGCGTTCGCCGCCGGGGCGGTGGTGGCGCTGTTCCAGGAGACGGTCGATCGCCTGGTGATCCTGGCGCTGTTCCTGCCGATACTGGCCGGCCAATCGGGCAATACTGGCTGCCAGGCGCTCGCCGTCACCTTGCGCGGCATGACGCTCGGCGAGGTCGCAAGCGGCAAGGGCAGTGTGCTGGTCTGGAAGGAAGCCTGGCTCGGTTTTTACAACGGCTCGCTGACGGGGCTGGTGGCGGGGATCGGCATGTTCGCCGTAGCGCTCTACCAGGAGAACCCGAATGCGTTGCTGCTCGCGATCGTGGTGTGGTTGGCGCTGGTCGGCGCCTGCGTCGTGAGCGGGATCTGCGGGGCGCTGATTCCGATGACGCTCAAGCGCTTCGGGCTCGATCCGGCGACCGCTTCCAGCATCTTTCTTACCACGGCGACCGATGTCGTGAGCATGGGGATGCTGCTGGGGCTGGCCGCGTTCCTCGTTCGTTGAGAACGCCCGCGTCATTCCGGCGCAAGCGGAAATTCGAATCGTAGTACTTGAAGTCCCGCCTGTTCGGGTCCCGCGTGCTCGAGGCCGCGCCTGTTCGACGTCCCGCCTTCGATTCGGCCCCGTGCAGAGCTGCCGCCTCGTATCTTCGTCAGCGCTCGAAGCTCACCGGCTGGTCGCCGTCGTGCCGGCCGGAGGCGAAGATCGAGCGCACGTTGGGCCGCTCCCACACGATCTCGAGCAGGTTCTCGTCCGGATCGTAGAAATAGACGCTCTTCTGGCTGGTGTGATCCACCGCCCGGTAGATCGGCACGCCCGCATCCTGCAGCGCGAAGTAGGCCTGCTTCAAGTCTTCCTCGGTCTCGACCGCGAAGGCGATGTGGCGTACGCCGAGGCCCACGCGCTTGCCCAGCTCGGACTTGGGCTGGGAATATTCCTCCGGGTTGGTGCTCTGAAAAATATCCAGCGTATTGCCGTAATCGCCGATGGAAAGAAATAGCCCCCCGTGGTCGGGATCCTGCTCGAGCACGGTGAAGCCGAGGACCTTGGTGTAGAACGCCTTGGAGCGTTCGACATCGCGAACATTGATGAGGATGTGGCCCAAGCGCTGCAGCTTGATCATGTCGTCTCCTCCATTTGCCTCTCGCCGCAATCAGCGGCGCGCGCCTACGCTGCACGATCGGATCGCGTCGTCGCTCCCAGCCGTGGGCGGAAGCGACCTCCCGCGAACGCGGGAGCCCAGGCGGATGCTCCTGACCTCCGGACCTGCTGGATTCCCGCTTTCACGGGAATGACGCCGCTAGCTCTCTCTACGAGCTGCACGATAGCATCGAACACCCCGCCTTGCTACGGGCCCAGTCGGCGCGGCGCGCGGCAAAGCGTTCGCACCCCGGCTGGTCGTCGTATGGACGGCGCATGACGTCCAGCAGCTCGTGGATGCGCCCGTAGTCGCCCTGCTCGGCCAGGTCGATCGCCTCCTGCGCCAGGTAGTTGCGCAGCACGTAGCGCGGATTGGCGGCGTGCATTTGCGCCCGGCGCTCGGCGGCTGAGCGGGCGTCGCGCCGCACCCGCGCTGCGTAGTTCCGCAGCCAGTCGACGAGCGGCTGCGCGACGGCGTCGCGCTTGGCGTCGTCGTAGAACGCTGGCGCGAATCCGTCCAGACTGGGCGCATCGAGCTTTGCATCGCTGAGCCCGCGGAAGAACAGCGTCATGTCGATCTCGCCGCGCTCGAGCAGCTCGTAGAGCGCGTTCATCGACTCGAGATCCTCGTCGGTGCATTCGGCGAGCCCCAGCTTGGCCGCGATGTTGCCACGTTCCTCCTCGACATAGGTGTCGACGAAGCGTTGCAGCCCGGCGTACAGAGGGTCGTGCGAGCCGAACACTGTTGCCAGCGCGTTCGCCAACCGGCCGAGATTCCAGTACGCGATCTGCGGCTGCTGGCCGAAGCGATAGCGCCGCCGTTCGGCATCGGTGGTGTTGGGCGTCCAGTCGCGATCGAAATTGTCCACCCAGCCGTAGGGCCCGTAGTCGATCGTCAGGCCGAGGATCGACATGTTGTCGGTGTTCATCACGCCGTGCACGAAGCCCACGCGCATCCAGTGCGCGACCATGCGTGCGGTGCGCTCGCACACCTCGGCGAACCACGTGCCGCGCACCGCCTCGTCCGCCGGACTGCCGCCGGCGGCCAGCAGATGCGCGAAGTACTGCGCGATCGTGAAATCGATCAGGCGGTTGAGCAGCGCGCGGTCGTTGCGGGCAGCGGGCAGCTCGAAATTGCCGAAGCGGATGAACGATGGCGCGACCCGGCACACGATCGCGCCCGGCTCGGGACGCGGATTGCCATCGTAGAACATGTCGCGGATCACGTCCTCGCCGGTCCCGACCAGGCTCAGCGCGCGCGTGGTCGGCACGCCGAGGTGATGCATCGCCTCGCTGCACAGGAATTCGCGAATCGACGAGCGCAGCACCGCGCGCCCGTCCGCCGTGCGCGAGTACGCGGTTCGGCCGGCGCCCTTGAGCTGCATCTCGTAGCGCCCGCCGTCCGGCGCGATCATCTCGCCGAGCGTGATCGCGCGCCCGTCGCCCAGTTGGCCTGCCCACTGACCGAACTGGTGTCCGCCATAGCTGGCGGCATAGGGCTGCATGCCTGCGAGCAGGGCGTTGCCGCCGAAGACGTCGGCGAACGCCTGCGAGGCGATGGACTCATCCGGGAACCCGAGCAGCGAGGCGACCTCGGGTGAGTACGCGATCAGTCGCGGTGCGGCAACGCGGGTCGGATCGACCGGCGAATACAGGGCGCCGTGCACCTGGCGCGGGCGCGGCTCGCTGGAGGCATCGCCGGGCAGCTCGCGCACGAACGCATTGTCGAAGCGCGGCCGCGGCATCGCGGGCAGCGTCACCGTAGTCACGTCGCGCTGCGCAGAGCGTGCTTCGTCGGCGATAGAAGTATTCATGGGAAGCCGTAATGTCGGGAATCAGCGAGTTGCCCAGCATAGCGCACCCGGCCCATCGCAAGGCGCGCTCGGAGCCGGTTACGTCGCAAGCAAGGTGCCCCGTTTCCGGTTAGGCTGACAAACAAACGTGATTGCGCCGTCCCTTCCGGCAAATTCAATCGCCTCCCCTGGATTCCCGTCCCACGATAGGGACACTCGGGGGCCGGCTGCACGGGATGACGTCGTTCAGAACATCCCTCAGCTCGCCAGCAGCGGCGAAACGCCCTCGATCAGCCAGCGGGCCAGGGCGGCGATGCGCGCATCCTCGTGCTGCTGTCCCATCAGTTGCGCGCCGACCGGCATGCCGGCCACGCTCATGAGCGGCATCGTCAGCGCCGGCGCGAACAGCATCGAGCTGGGCATATTGAAGACCGAATCGCCGGTCGGCCGCGGCGCGAGCGGCTGACCCGGAATATCGCCGGACCATAGCGGCGCGGGCCCCGGACACGACAGCAGGATCGCCGCGTCCGCAAGCGGGCCGATCGCCGCGTGGCGCTGCTGCCCGATCGCCCGCTCCACCAGCAACTGCCGGTAGTCGTTCGGCGTCATGGCTTCGGCACTGGCGAGCGTGGCCTTGAGACGGGCGCTCGCGCCGTCGGGAGACTGGTCCACCAGGTTACGTATTGCCCAGCGGTTCTCCCAGGCGGTGATCTCGTTGCCGATCCGGCGCGCATCGCCGATCGCGCGCTCGAGCGCCTCGATGGCGGGATCGTCGCCGCGGCGCAAAACTTCGACGTTCGCATGGCGCAGCCGCTCGATCAACGTCTCGAAGGCCGAACGCGTGCCGGTCTCGATCTCAGGCCAGCCTTCGGTCTCCAGCACGACGAGCCGCTGCGGTTTGACGGCTGCGGGCGGGCTTGGCGGCCCGTACAGGCCGGGATAGCCGCGGTCGCCGCCGGCGCGCGACGTGATCTCGATGGCGACCTGCCACACGTCCTCGATGCAGCCGGCATGCACGCCGTGCGAGCTCATGCTGGTGGCCTGGCGCTCGCCGCGGTTAATCGCGCCCTGCGTGGGCTTGAGCGCCACGTTGCCGCAATAGGCCGCCGGCCGGATGATGGAGCCGCCGACCTGCGTGCCGATGGCGGCGGGCACCATGCGCGCAGCAACCGCGGCGGCCGACCCGGACGACGAGCCGCCGGGCGTGCGCGCCGGGTCGAACGGATTGGTGGTCGGGCCCGGCTGCGAGCCGCCCAACTCCGCCGTCACGGTCTTGCCGACGATCACGGCGCCGGCCGCCCGCAATGCCCAGACCGCGGCATTGTCCCGCTTCGGGAAATTGCCGCGATAGGCGTCGCAGCCCATCTCGGTCGGCATGTCCTTCGTTTCCAGCAGGTCCTTGATCGCAATCGGCAGGCCATCGATCGGCGACAAGGGCTTGCCTGCTTTCCAGCGAGCGGTGCTCGCATCGGCCGCGGCGCGAGCGCCTGCCTCGTTCAACGTGACGAAGGCCTTGACGACCGGCTCGCGCGCCGCGATCGTTTCGAGGCAGCGTTCCAGGTACGCACGCGGCGTATCGAGCGCCTCGCGCAGTCGAGGCAGCGAATCGTGCCAAGTGAGTGCCTTGAATTCGCGTGGATCATAGCCGCCGGTGTGCCTGCTCATGTCATCTCTCCTCCGCCATGCGTGCTGCACTATCGCGCACATTTTCCCCTCCTGGCAAGGAGCGGCTGAAGGCGGCAACGTCGCGGAGGCGGTGGTCGCCCGCGATCGAGAACCACACCCCTTGCAGGGCGCGCATCGGCATGCAGGCCGATGCCGTTCGGCCGGCGCGGACCATGCTCCGCGAATTCCCGGCCTCACCCCCGGCGCTGCGCGCCACCCCTCCT
>WHTS01000172.1 GCA_009377585.1 Betaproteobacteria bacterium | reverse complement strand
GAAGCCGACGCGATACGCGCGGGCGACCGCAAGCCCGGGCTCGACGAGATCGCGCGACTGGGCGAACGGGTCCTGGCGATGATCGGCGAGAGGCCGCTCTACTACGCCTAGGTGATCGACGCGTTCCTGGACGTGCCGCTGCAGGCGATCACGCGCGACTTCGGCAAGCTGCACGCCGAGGAGAAGCTGTGGCAGGACAAGGACGGGCGCCAAGGACGGGCGCATGTGGCGTGCGCGGCTCGGCGTTTGCCGCGAAACCGCCGGGGTAGGCGGTAAACCACACCACCCCGCCCGCGGTCGCGGGCACCCCTCCTCGTGAGAGAGGGGGGATGCGCTCTCCTCCTGCGAAGGAGGGGCGGGGACTCGCCCCGGAGCGCGGGCGGGGTGGTCTTATTGACGATTCGAAATGGGTGACAGCGATTTAGCGCTCGACGCTCCCCTCGCCGCTTTTGGGGGCTGGGGTGAGGCTGGGAATTCGCGAACCATGGTTCGCGCCGGCCGAACGGCATGCCCAGAGCCGATGCGCGCCCCGCAAAGGAGGGGGCGGTGTGTCAACGGTCATCGACACCTGGGGTAACGACGCCTGCATGGTCACCAAGCCGGTGACCATCAAGGCGATGGTGCGGGTGTGCGGATCTCGCGCGCCGACGCCGAACCGCCCGACGGACGCGTGAAACGGTGGGAAAGAAAAGCTTGCGCCGTGGGGCGAGAAGCAGCGCGAGTTGCGGACCGAAGGCTTCTACGAGCGCTTTCCGGCGAAAGGCCAGATCGAGCGCGTCGCGCGCATCCATCGATCTGGCGAAGTGGGCCGGGATGGAAATCCGCACGCCCGCCAAAGCGCGCGCCTGACGCGCACTCCATCAGGTCCCGCCGCTAAACGAACATCAGGCGAATACCGCGGAGGGATCCGGCTTCGCCGGGACGCATCACTGCTGCTCGATCTTCGCGTCCTTGATGATCTTGCCGTACTTGTCGATGTCCGATCTGAGGAGCTCCGCCATCTGTTCCGGGCCGTTGTAGTAGGGCTCGGAGCCCATGAGGAAAAGCTTGTGCTGCGTGTCCGGCTTCTCTACGAGTTTTTTGACTTCCCCGGCGATCTTGTTGACGATGGGCTTCGGGATGCCGGCCGGTCCGCCGACGCCTTGCCAGTTCGTCAAACGCATGGCCGGCAGCCCTACCTCGGCGAAGGTCGGAACGTCCGGAAATGTTTTATTGCGCGATTCGCCGGTGACCGCGAGCGCTCGCAGTTGTCCGTTCTTGATGTGTGCCGCGACGTTGACGGGATTGGAGAAGAAGAAATTGATGTGGCCGCCCATCAGATCGATCACCGCCGGGCCGCCGCCTTTGTAGGGAACGTGCAGCGTCTGGATGTGAGCCGTGTTGTTGAACAGTTCAGCCAGCAGATGGGTCGGCCCGCCGTAGCTGGAAGTGCCGAACGTTACCTGCGCCGGCTTCGCCTTGGCCATCGCGATCAGGTCGTTCACCGTTTTCACCGGGAGCGACGGTGGGACCACCAGCACATTCTCGTATTTCGACAGGGTGGCGATCGGCGCGAAGTCCTTCAGGACGTGGTAGGGTGCCTTCGCGAGCCAGTGATTGCCGGCTAGCGCGGCGCCCATCGACACGAGCGTGTAGCCGTCCGCGCGTGCTTTCGCGGCGATCGACATGCCGATGAGCGTGTTGGCTCCGGGCCGATTGTCCACGACGACCTGCTGTCCCCACGCTTCGGTGAGTTGCTGCCCGATCAGGCGGGCGATGACGGTCGTGCTGCCTCCCGGCGCATACGGTGAAATGTAGCGTATCGGCCTACTGGGGTAATCCTCCTGCGCGCCGGCACTGGCCGCGAACGCGCTCAGGACGAGCGATCCAAGCAGTCTGCTCCAAACACTCATTGGGTTCCTCCTTTTGTAGAGATCGGTGGTGCCTCTTATTAATCGGTAGCTGACGAGCCCTTTTCCAGCTCTTGGCGCACGATCGCAGCGCCCTCGACCATCGCGCGCATCTTGCCGAACGCCACTTCGCGCGGCAGGTACTTCATGCCGCAATCCGGCGCCACGACGACATTCTCGGTCGGCACGAACGGCAGCGCGCGGCCGAATGCGCGCAGCCACCGTTGCCGGCGATTCCACAGCATCGTCGCTCAGATCAATCACGCCGAGCAGGATCTTCTTGCCGGCGAGGGCGGCGAGCGTCGAGCAATCGAGCCGCGGCTGCGCGGTCTCGACCGAAACCTGATGGCAGGCGCAATCGCGCAGCTCGGCCAGGAAGCCGTAGCGGTCGGGCTTTGCGGCCGGCACCATCGCGGCGTAGCCGAAGCACATGTGCACCACGGTTGTGCCTTCGATGCCCTGGAGCACGGTTATCTTGGCCAGGCGCCGGGTGTGTGCGCGCAGGAAGCGCATGTCCTCGACTTCGGCCGGATGGCGGCGGGCGAGCGGGCCGACGATGCGCGGCACGGTGATCGGCCGGCGGTTGCGCGCGAGCGTGCTGCCGGGGCGATCGAGATCGATGCCGTCGAGCGCGGTGGCGAAACGGTTGAAGTAGCTCTCGCGGCGGATTTCGCCGTCGGTGATGATGTCGAGGCCCGCTTCCTCCTGGCTGCGGATCGCGACCAGGGTCGCATCGCGCTGGGCCTCGGCGAGAAAAGGCTCGGGAATGCGTCGCAACTGCGTCGCGCGCACGCGCGGCACCGAGCCCGCGCGCAGCTGGTCGCGATCGATCAGCCAGTCGGGCTGCGGGTAGCTGCCGACCAGCGATACGGGAAGCAGCACGGTCTCCTCCTGCGCCTTGTCGAGCCCATCATACTGCAACGCCGGCCGCTCACAGGTTCTCTTCGGTGCGCAACGAGAGCTCGACCATGCGCTCGAGGATCTGATCGGCCGGCGGCCCGACGAAATTTCGCAGCACCAGCTCCTTGGTGTACAACCGCACCAGGTAGCGCAGCTTCAACGTGCGCCCGCGCGAGGCGTAGACGAAGTCGCGATGCCCATTGTTGACCACGATGAGGGTGCGCGCGAGGTCGTAGCGAGAGCGCCAGGATTCACCGGGCGCGCGCTCGAACGTGTAACCGGGCAGACCCGGCGCCGCGATCGACGTTGGCCCGATCTGGGAGAGAATTTCCTGCGTGACCGTGACCAGGGCCTCGGCCTCGCACACCACGTCGCGGCTACGCACTACGACCTCACTGCCGTACTCGGCGGCCACGTCGACATCCTGGTCGGCACGCCCGGCCCTGCGCTGACGCAGGTGGATTCAGGCAAGGCACGATCATTGCACTCAGCGCGCCCAGCCGCCAGACCGGCAGGCTGGCGGCCGTGCCGACATTCCGCGATCAGGGCGTGGATGCGGTGCACTACGCCTGGCGCGGGTTTCTTGCGCCGAAGGACATCACGCCCGCGCAGGTTGCTTTCTGGGAGCAGGCGTTTCAGAAGATCACGCCGATCGACACGTGGAAGCAGGATCTGGAGCGCAATGGCTGGTGTGAAGATCTGCGCAATGCCGCAGATACGCGCAAGCACCTGGAAGAGGAGCATGAGCTGCTGAGGCGCATTCTGGTCGATCTGGGGTTGATTCAGCGCTGATCGCGGAGGCGGTTCGAGGCTGGTGCCCTTTGCGCTTCGATCTCCGGATGCCGGTCGTAATTGATTGGTGCCGGGAGGGGGAATCGAACCCCCACGATGTTGCCATCGCCAGATTTTGAGTCTGGTGCGTCTACCAATTCCGCCATCCCGGCAGGGAGACGGTGATTATGCGTTATCGCTTCGGCGAGGGGCAACTGCAGAGGTTGCTCCCGTATAATCGCGCGGTCGTGCGGCTCGATGACTTCGACTTCATATTGCCCGAGGATCTGATCGCTCAGCGTCCGGCGAAGGAGCGGGCGGCGAGTCGCCTGCTGTGCCTCGACGGGCGCACGGGCGATATGGCCGACCGCCGCTTTCGCGACTTGCCGCAGTCGATCGGCGCGAACGACGTCGTCGTGTTCAACGACACACGGGTCATCAACGCGCGGCTGTTCGGCGTCAAGGCGAGCGGCGGGCAGGTCGAGATCCTGATCGAACGCCTGCTCGACGCTCGCAGTGCCCTGGTGCAGCTGCGTGCAAGCAAGCCGCCGCGCGTCGGCAACTCGATCCACTTTTTCGGCGGCATGACGGCGCGGGTGCTGGGTCGCGACGGAGAATTCTATCGGCTGCAGTTCGAAACCGGGCCCGATCTGCCGACGTACCTGGAACGCCATGGCGGCGTCCCGCTGCCGCGCTACATCGAGCATGCACCGGACGCAGACGATGCGAGCCGCTACCAGACCGTTTATTCGCGCCATCCGGGCGCGGTCGCAGCGCCCACGGCGGGCCTGCACTTCGACGAGGCGATGCTCGCCGAGCTCCGCCGGCGAGGCATTGCGACGGCGTACATCACGTTGCACGTCGGCGCTGGAACGTTCCAGCCGGTGCGGGTGAGCGACATCCGTAACCACGTGATGCACAGCGAATGGTTCGATGTCCCGGCCGAAACGGCAACTGCGATCGAGCGCGCGCGCACACGCAGGGGGCGTGTGCTGGCGGTGGGTACGACGACGCTGCGGGCGCTCGAATCGGCCGCGGCCGGCGGCCGGCTGCGCGCAGGACTGGGCGAGACCAATCTGTTCATCCTGCCCGGCTACCGATTTCGCGTGGTGGAGCGGCTTCTGACCAATTTTCACCTGCCCCGCTCCACGCTGCTCATGCTGGTTTCCGCCTTCGGCGGCATGGAGCACATCCGGCGCGCATATCGGCACGCCGTGTCGGAGCGCTACCGCTTCTTCAGCTACGGGGACGCCATGTTGCTCGAGCGGCAGGACGCGGTTGCGGCGGACGCACCATGACCGCCCGCAACGCCGCGCGCATGCTGCCCGATACGCGCAGCCGCTATGCGCACTTCGTCGAGCTGACCACGCGCTGGCTGGACAACGACGTCTATCGGCACGTCAACAACGTCGTGTACTACTCGTTCTTCGATACCGCGGTGAACCAGTACATGCTCGAGAGCGGCGTGCTGGACTTCGAAGCGAGCACCACCGTCTCGCTCGTGGTCGAAACGGGCTGCACGTTCTTCGCGCCCATCCGTTTTCCCGATCGCGTGCATTGCGGGCTGCGCGTAGTGCACCTGGGAACGAGCAGCGTGCGCTACCAGATCGGCGTCTTTCGCAACGACGAGCGCCTCGCCGCGGCGCGCGGACACTTCGTACACGTGTGCTGCGACCGGGATACGCAAACGCCGGTTGCGATGCCGGCTGCGCTGCGCGCGGCGCTGGAGCGTTTGCGCGTCGATGCAGAATGAACGCTACGCGAGCGGGCGCACGCAGGCTGCGATGAAATTCAGCGTGACGGCTACCGACGGCGCCGCGCGGACCGGCCGCCTGCAATTGCCCCACGGTGTCGTGCACACGCCCTGCTTCATGCCGGTGGGGACCTACGGCGCCGTCAAGGGCATGAGCCCGGCGAGCCTGGAAGCGCTGGGCGCGCAGATCGTGCTCGGCAATACCTTTCATCTTTGGCTGCGCCCCGGTCTGGAGGTGATCGAGCGCCACGGCGGCTTGCATCGATTCATGAGTTGGTCGCGCCCGATCCTCACCGATTCGGGCGGTTATCAGGTGTTCAGCCTCGGGGCCTTGCGCAAGATCTCCGAAGAGGGCGTGCGCTTCCAGTCGCCCGTGAACGGCGATCGCCTGCTGCTCACGCCGGAAACGTCGATGCAGATCCAGCGCGTGCTCGATTCGGACATCGTGATGGTGTTCGACGAATGCACTTCTTATCCGGTCGACGAGGCCGGCGCCGCAGCTTCCATGCGCTTGTCGCTGCGCTGGGCGGAGCGCTGCCGGCGCGCACACGAGGGCAACTCGAATGCGCTTTTCGGTATCGTGCAGGGTGGCATGTTCGAGCGCCTGCGCGACGAGTCGCTGCAGGGATTGCTCGGGATCGGCTTCGACGGCTACGCCATCGGCGGGCTCTCGGTCGGCGAGCCGAGGGCCGACATGAGCCGCGTCCTCGCTCATACGGCGCCGAGCCTGCCGCCCGACAAGCCACGCTACCTGATGGGGGTCGGCACGCCGCAGGACATTCTCGACGCAGTTCGCAGCGGCGTGGATCTGTTCGATTGCGTGCTGCCGACGCGCAACGCGCGCAACGGCTGGCTCTATACCAGCGAAGGAATCCTCAAGCTTCGCAACGCGCGCTACCGCGACGACATGCGTCCGGTCGACAGTCGCTGCGGCTGCTACACCTGCTCGGCCTTCACACGCGCCTATCTGCATCACTTGCAGCGGGTGAACGAGATGCTCGGCGCGCAGCTCAACACCCTGCACAACCTGCACTACTACCATACGCACATGGCCTCGATCCGGACGGCCATCGAGGCTGGGCGGCTGCAAGAAATCGCGTTGCCGCAGGTGTTGTCGCATGAGGCCGGCGCAATGGACCCATGCTAGAATCGCCCCGATTTGGCAACGCCCCAACAGGTGCACGGGCGCACCGGCGATGGCGAGGGGAAAACGATGTGGATCGGTCAGGCTTGGGCGCAGGGCACGGGTGGCGGTTTCGGCGGCGATATGCTGGGACTGCTGCCGATCGTGCTCATGTTCGTCGTGCTCTACTTCCTGATGATCCGGCCGCAGATGAAGCGCGCCAAGGACCACAAGGCGATGATCGAGGCCCTGCAGAAGGGCGACGAGGTGGTCGCCGCCGGCGGCATGGTCGGTCGGGTGTCCAAGATCGGCGACAACTATGTTTCGCTGCAGGTCGCCGACAACGTCGAGGTCACCGTCCAGCGCCCTTCGGTGCAGCTGGTGCTGCCCAAGGGAACGCTCAAGACGCTGTGAAGCCTGCCTTCTTGCCTGCGTCATTGATTTCGTGACCGCCGCCGCTTCCCCCCGGGCGACTGCCACCAACCGTTCGCTCGAGACATGAATCGATATCCGGTGTGGCTTTACGCGATCGTCGCGATCGCGCTCGTGGTCGGTTTCACCTACACGCTGCCGAATTTTTTCGGCGAGGCGCCCGCCGTCCAGATTTCCCCGGCCAAGGCCGCGCTCAAAACCGACACCGCCCTGATGCAGCGGGTCCAAAAGATCCTGACCGACACCTCCATTCCCCACGATGGCATCACGGTCGACGACAACGGCGTCAAGGCACGCTTCGTCGAGACCGAAACGCAGATCAAGGCCAAGGACGTCCTGCAGGCAAAGCTGGGCGAGGATTACGTGGTGGCGCTCAACCTGGTCTCGAACAGTCCCGATTGGCTGACTGCGATCGGCGCGCGGCCGATGTACCTGGGGCTCGATCTGCGCGGCGGCGTGCACTTCCTCATGCAAGTCGACATGAAGACGGCGCTGACCCGCAGGATGGAAGGGGTGGCCGGCGATATTCGCAGCTCGCTGCGTGAAAAGCGTATTCCCTATGCGGGCATCTCGCGCGAGGGCCAGGTCGTCCAGGTCCGTTTCCGGGATCAGGCGTCCCGGGACAAGGCCATCAGCGAGATCGAGCGCATCACCGCGGATGTCGCCTTGCGCCCGGTCGACGAAACCGACGAGTACCGCCTTTTCGTGACGCTGAAGCCCGAGGCACTGAAGAAGACGGCGGACTTCGCGCTGCAGCAGAACATCACGACGCTGCGCAACCGCGTGAACGAGCTGGGCGTGGCCGAGCCGATCATCCAGCAGCAGGGCGCGGACCGGGTGGTGGTGCAGCTGCCCGGCGTGCAGGACACGGCCAAGGCGAAGGACATCCTGGGCCGCACGGCCACCCTGGAGGTGCGGATGGTGGACGAGGAGAACTCGTCCAATCCGGCGGTGCTGGATGCCGCGGTGCGCGGGCAGGTGCCATTCAACGCCGAGCTCTTCTACGAGAGCAGCGAACGGGGCCGCGTGCCGTTGCTGGTGCGCAAGCAAGTCGTCCTGACCGGGGAGCGGATCAACGACGCCCAGCCGGGCTTCGACAATCAGACCGGCGAGCCCGCGGTGCACATCAGCCTGGATGGAACGGGTGCGCGCATCTTCCAGCAGGCAACGCGGGAGAGCGTGGGCAAGCGCATGGCGATCATCCTGTTCGAGAAGGGCAAGGGCGAAGTCATCACCGCGCCGGTGATCCGCGCGGAGATCGGCGGCGGGCGGGTGCAGATTTCCGGCCGGATGAACACGCG
The DNA here is from genome assembly GCA_009377585.1 of Betaproteobacteria bacterium. Classification (NCBI taxonomy): domain Bacteria; kingdom Pseudomonadati; phylum Pseudomonadota; class Betaproteobacteria; species Betaproteobacteria bacterium. The sequence continues at coordinate 1,236 of WHTS01000172.1, read as the reverse complement.
CGAGGCCAACGACATCGCCTTGCTGCTTCGCGCCGGGGCGCTGGCGGCTCCGATGGAGATCATCGAAGAACGTACCGTCGGCCCGAGCCTCGGCGCGGAGAACATCGACAAAGGTTTCCGCGCCATGTGGTATGGCTTCGCGGCCTTGAGCGCATTCATGATCATCTACTACGCGCTGTTCGGGGTGATCTCGGTGCTGGCGCTGGTGACCAACCTTTTGCTCCTGGTGGCACTGCTGTCGATGCTGCAGGCGACGCTGACGCTGCCCGGGATCGCTGCCATCGCGCTCACGCTCGGCATGGCGATCGACGCCAACGTACTCATCAACGAGCGGGTGCGGGAAGAGCTGCGCAACGGAAACAGCCCGCAGGCGGCGATCCATGCCGGCTACGAACGCGCGTGGGCAACCATCCTGGATTCGAACATCACCACCCTGATCGCCGGGATCGCGTTGTTTGCGTTCGGCTCGGGCCCGGTGCGCGGCTTCGCGGTGGTGCACTGCCTCGGCATCATGACCTCAATGTTCAGCGCCGTGGTCGTGTCGCGCTCGATCGTGAACCTCACCTACGGACGCAAGCGCAGGCTGGAACGCGTCTCGATCGGGCAAATCTGGAAGCCAAGCGCCGAAGCGCCGGCGCGCTAGGATGGCATACGGCATCGGCCGGAGTCTGACTGACCGGCATTCGTCAATCGGAGCGACGCAAGGCTAGGCATGGAATTCTTCCGCATCAAGCGCGACATCCCGTTCATGCGCCACGCGCTGGTGTTCAACGTGATCTCGCTGATTACATTCCTGCTCGCCGTCGGATCGCTGGCCACCAAGGGGCTGCATTTCGGCGTCGATTTCACCGGCGGCACGGTGATGGAAGTGAGCTACCAGCAGCCGGCCGACCTGAGCCGCATCCGGGAGACGGTAGCGGGGCTGGGCTTTACCGAAGTCGCGATCCAGAACTTCGGCAGCGCCAGCGATGTCCTGATCCGCCTGCCGGTGCGCGAGGACATATCCGGGGCGAAGGTATCCGAATCGGTCATGCAGGCGTTGCGCAAGGTCGAACCCACGGTTGAACTGCGGCGGGTGGAGTTCGTCGGACCGCAGGTCGGCAAGGAGCTGGTCGAGAACGGCGCGCTGGCGCTGCTGTTCGTCTCGATCGGCATCGTGCTCTACCTGTGGATGCGCTTCGAATGGAAATTCGGCCTTGCGGCCATCATCGCCAACCTGCACGACGTCGTCATCAT
>WHTS01000171.1 GCA_009377585.1 Betaproteobacteria bacterium | reverse complement strand
AGCGGAGGAGGCAGCCATGACGCAGACACCCACGTTCGGTCGCTATGCCGAGATTCCATATGACGACATGACGCCCGAGCAGCAGGAGGGCTTTCGCGCGCTGATGGAATCGCGCGGCCGGCTGCCCGGACCGGCGAAGATCTACGTGCACAATCCAAAGCTCGCGAAGGTGCAGGGCCCGCTGGGCGCGCATTTTCGCGGCGGCTATTCGCTGAGCGAACGCGAACGCGAGATCGCGGTGTGCATCGTCAACAGCAAATTCCATACGGCCTATGCGACCAACGCGCACGAACGCGCCGCCAAGGCGACCGGGCTGCCGAACGAGAAGGTCGAGGCGATTCTCTCGGGGCTGCCGACCTCGTTCTCCGACGAGCGCGAGCAGGTCGTCTACGAAATGGCCATGTGCCTCATCCAGTCGCGTTGGGTTTCGAAGGGTCTCTACGAGCGTGCGGTCGAGGCGCTCGACCATGTCGGCATCACCGACGTGATCGGGCTGATGGGCTTCTACGCCACGGTTTCGATGACGCTCGCGTTCTACGACGTGCCCGCCGGCGCAACCGGCATGGAACGTTGAGCCGATCCGGACGGTAGCCGCACGCGGAGCACGCCATGCAGGTCACGCGGATTGGCGAATTCGAGGTACACCGTATCACCGAGTTCGAAGGGCCGTTCATCGCGCCCGAGGTCTTCTTTCCCGACTACGATCCCGAGGCGGTGCGCGCGAATCCCGACATGACCGGGCCGGCGCTGGTCGATCCCGCGACCGGCAAGCTGGTCTTCAGCTTTCACAGCTTTGTCGTCAAGACAGGACGCCACACGATCCTGATCGACTCGTGCCTCGGCAACGACAAGGAACGCCCGACACGCCCGCAATTCCATCGGCTCAAGTCGCCCTTCCTGGCCGATCTCGCCGCCGCGGGTGTGCGCGCCGAAGAGATCGACTACGTGCTGTGCACGCACCTGCATTGGGATCACGTCGGCTGGAACACGCGCCTGGAAAACGGCCGCTGGGTGCCCACCTTCCCCAATGCCCGCTACATCATGGCACGGCGCGAGTTCGAGCACTGGCGGGCGGTGCAAGCGCGCGGCGAAGACTCGCCGCACCGTCTTGCCTTCGAGGACAGCGTCCTGCCGGTCGTGCGCACGGGCCAATCGGTGCTGGTGGACGATGACTATGCGCTGGACGACGGCTTCTGGTTCGAAGCCGCGCCCGGCCATACGCCCGGCAATGTGGTGATCCATGCCCGCTCGGGCGACGACCGGGCCGTTTTCCTGGGCGACATCCTGCATCACCAGTTCCAGCTGATGCAGCCGCAATGGTCGACGGCTGCCTGCAGCGACCCGGCGTTGTCGCGACAGACGAGAATGCGTTTGGTCGAAGAGCACGCCGAGCGCGGCACGCGCTTGCTGCCGGGGCACTTTCCTGCGCCGACGGTTGGGCGCATCGTTCGCCGAGGGAACGCGTATCGGTATGCGTTCGAAGCGCGATGAGCACCGTCGGCAAGGAAAAGACGTCATTCCCGTGTAAACGGGAATCCAGGAGATTTCGGACCGAGAATCGGTAGATCAGAGTTTCGAAGCGGAGGAGACCCATCATGAGTGAAACCGTTACGCAGGTCGGGCAGGGGGCGATTCCCACCGGGATCGCGACGCGGCAGACAGCCGGGACGCCGCGTGCGCTGCGACACATCCTGTGTCTGGACGATTTCGAGGAGCCCGCGCGCCGAATGCTGCCGCGCCCGATCTACGGCTTCATCTCCGGCGGTGTGGAGACCAATGCATCGCGCGAGGGTAACCGTGCCGCGTTCGGCGAGCTCGCGTTCCTGCCGCGGGTCCTGCTCAATACACGGGCGCGCCAGCAGAAGACGACGCTGCTCGGGCGCACCTACGATCTGCCGTTCGGTTTTCCGCCAATGGGCGGCACCGCGCTCGCAGCCTACATGGGCGACATCGTGCTCGCCAAGGTGGCAGCGGAGCTCAATACCGTCATGATCCAGAGCGGTGCGTCGCTCACCACGATGGAGAAGGTGCGCGAAGTGGGGCCGACGGCGTGGTTTCAGGCTTACCTCCCCGGTGAGCCCGAGATCATCACGCCGCTGGTGGAACGGGCGCAGCGCACGGGATTCGAAACGCTCGTGCTCACGGTGGACGTGCAGGTGTCCGCGAACCGCGAGAACAACGTGCGCAGCGGCTACAGCTCGCCGCTCAAGCCGACGCTGCGGCTGGGATGGGACTGCATGCTGCGGCCGCGCTGGCTGTGCGGCACGTTCGGGCGCACGCTCATCAACCACGGCATGCCGCACCTCGAGAATCTCGGCTATCCGCGCCTTCCCGTCGTCGCCAATCTGGAACGCCAGGGCAGGACGCGCGACGGGCTCGCCTGGGAGCACGTCGAGCTCATGCGGCGCATCTGGAAGGGCAAGCTCGTGCTCAAGGGCGTGCTCGCGCCGCAGGACGTGCGCATCGCGCGCGAGAGCGGCGTCGACGGCATCCTGGTGTCGAACCACGGCGGCCGCCAGCTCGACGGCACGGTGGCGCCGCTGCGCATGCTGCCGGCGGTGGCGTCCGAAGCCGGCAACATGGCGATCATGATGGACAGCGGGATTCGCCGCGGCAGCGACGTGCTCAAGGCGCTTGCGCTGGGCGCGCACTACGTGTTCGTCGGCAGGCCGTTCCTCTATGCGGCGGCGATCGCGGGCGAAGCCGGGGTGCTGCACGCGGCCAGGCTGCTGCGCGAAGAGATCAGCCGCAACATGGCAATGCTCGGCATCACGTCGCCCGCGGAGATGAAGCCGGAGTATCTGGTCGACAGCCGCGGACCGATCCGTTGACGGAGAAATCGATGACGCCGCTCAGAATCATCAAAGCCGACGACGTCCAGGCGCAGAACATCCGCGGCCAGGGCAAGGAAGCGGGACAGGTGAAGAGGATCGTCGCGACCGACAAGTTCTTCTTCAACATCGACGAAGTCAGCCCGGGTTTCAGCCCGCATCGCTGGCATCGGCACACCAAGTACACCGCGGAGGGCTTCGAGGTCGAATATGCGCCGGACTTCGAGGAAATCTACTTCATCATGAGCGGGCACGGCATCATCCAGTGGAAGAGCGCGAGCGGCGAGATCGAGGAGCAGGAAGTGGGGCCCGGCGACACCATCCACATGCCGCCCGGCGCCGTCGAGCATCAACTGCTCAACAACGGCGCCGAGACGATCCGCCTGGCCGTCGTCGGCGTTCCGCCGACCCGCCGCCGGCCGATCTGAACGGCGTACCGCCTTTCCGATAATTGGGGTCAGATCGCGTCATTGCGTTCGCAAACCGTGGTCTGGCCCCGGTTGCCGCTCAATCCAGCCGTAGCCCCGCGGCCTCGACCGCCTTGCCCACGCGCCGGAAATCGCGCTCGATGTAGGCGGCGAACTGTACCGGGGTGTTGGTATGCAGGTCGGCCCCGAGCGTCTTCATGCGCTCGATGACATCGGGAAGCTTCGCGACGCGTACCGTCTCGGCGTGCACGCGATCGACGATGGCGCGCGGGATGCCGGCCGGCGCGACAAGGCCGTACCAGGTGTTCATCTCGTAGCCGGGATAGCCGGCTTCGGCGACGGTCCCGATGTCGGGCCAGCTCGGATGGCGTTTGGCCGTGGCGATGCCGAGCACCTTGACCTTGCGGCTGCGCATATGCGGCGCAATGGAGGTCATGGTTGGCAGATACAGCGGAATCTGGCCGCCGATGAGATCGATGATCGCCGCCGCGGCGCCCTTGTACGGCACGTGCACCATTTTCGTTCCGGTCATCGTGTCGAACAGCACCCCGGCGAGATGTCCGCTGGAGCCGATGCCGGAAGAGCCGTAGCTCAGCTGACCCGGGCGTGCCTTCGCCAGCGCGACCAGCTCCCTGATCGAATTCGCCGGCAGCGACGGATGGGCGGCGAACGCATACGGAAGAACCGTCGTCATGCTGATCAGCTGAAAGCTCTTGCGCGCGTCGTACGGCAGCTTGCGGTAGAGCAGCACGTTGTTGACCTGGGTCGCCGCGGTGGTGAGGAACAAGGTATAGCCGTCCGGCGCGGCCCTGGCCGTGAGCTCGGCGGCGACGATCGTGTTGGCGCCGGGGCGATTGTCGACGATCACCTGCTGGCCCCACGCTTCGGTGAACTTGGCGGCGAAGGTGCGCCCGACCGCATCGGTCGCGCCGCCGGGCGGGAAGGGGATGATGAGGCGCACCGGCCTGACGGGATAGCTCTGACCGAGCGCCGGCCATGCGAATATGCCGCCTGCAAGTGCGACCGCGGCGCACACGACCGCGCGCAAGCGCAGCGCAGGTCCACGGAGCTTCGACTCTCGAACGTTCATCCCGACCCTCCTGCCAAGCAGGCGGATTATGGGCAGCGACGAGCGGGAATGGCAATGCGGGCGGCGCCGTAGTCCCCGGCGCGAGCGTGAGCCCGCGTCAGCTTCGAAGCGGAGACATTGCGTAGGCCGCCTCGATCAGCGTCACGGCGGCGGCGTTGTCCGAAAGATCGGCAATGGGCGGGAGGCCGTCGCGTACACGTCGCAACGTATCGCGCACGAACTCCGGATAGAAGAATACGTTCGTGAGCTTCATCGCGCGCGTGCTGCGCTGGCGGTCGTCGGTGACGATCTCCAGCGTCGAATTGTCCCGCGCCGCGAAGTAGTGCTTCTCGGTGCGGATGCTGTAGTGCATGTCGTAGACCGAATTGGGGGCCGGATAGAGATAGCCCGTCTCGACCATGCAGCTTGCGCCGCCGGAGCGCATGAGCATGACGGCGTGATCCTCGATGGTGAGGCCCGCGGCGCGATTCGATACCATCGCGCCGGTCAGTGTGAGCTCGGCATTGCCAAGAAGCAGGCGGCACAGGTCGACGTGATGGATGCCGAGGTTGAGCAGCGCGCCGCCGCCCGAGATGGCGCGGTCGGTCACCCATTGCACCTGCTGCTGGCGATAGCGGTCGACCATGCCGCCGACGAACTTGAACGTGAGGTACTGGATTTGTTCTCCGGCGGCGATCTCGCGGATCGTCGCGATGAGCGGGCAGTAGCGCATGACCAAGGGGACGGCGGCGAACACGCCGGCGCCCGCCGCCCTGCGCGCGATGTCCTGTGTCTGCATCGCGTTCAGTGCACACGGTTTCTCGATCGCGAATGGAATCCGGCTGTCGATGAGGAAGCGCGCCTCGTCGGCCATATCGCAGTGGCGGCCGAGCGCGAAGGCGAAATCCGGCCTGAGCCGCGCGCACATCTCGCGGTAGTCGGCGAACACGGGACAGCCCGCCCGTGCGGCGAGAGGGGTCGCGCGGGCGGTATCGGGGTCGCTCACGCCGACGATCGCGGCATCCGTCATGTCCAGCACCGGCTCGGAATAGAACGGGGTATGCCAGTGCGAGACCCCGATCAGAACGATGCGCATGCGTTTCTCCTTTGCGAGAGCCCGGCGCCGATTGACGCGGCCGGCGAATGGGAATAAAAAAATCCACGACAACCGACCGGCCAGAGGAGCTCGACGATGCCCAAGCTACTGCGCAAGACCCGGGTGGAACTGAACAACGCCGTCTTCTCTCTGCCCGATATCGTAGCCAAGGCCGAGGGCTTTTTCGAGCACGAGGGGCTGGAGGTCGAACTGGTCGTGCCGGAAAAGCGCAAGGCGATGCTGGCTGCTTCCGGCACGAGGGCGAGCGAGCCCACTGCGATCCAGTCGTTTCTGTGGCACGAAGGTTTCGAACTGGGCGAGTTCTCGGTCTACCATGCATGCGCCTGGGGTCAGATGCGCCGCACGCAGGATTCGTGCACCGGGGGCAAGGTCATCACCAAGCGCGCCGCAGTGTCGACGCAGGCCATCGTGGTGCGCGGCGATTCGCCCTGCAACGTCCCGCAGGATCTCGCCAACGTCGAAGTCGCGGTCAATTTCCACGCCGGCTCGCACTACATCACGCTCGGCATGCTGGCCGGCTTCATGAACCGGGAGGAAGTGAAGACCGTTCACGTCGGCATTCCGAACCAGCGTTTTCAGGCACTGCTGGATGGGAGCATTCAGGCCGCCGCTGTCATGGAGCCGTGGATTTCGGCCGCCGAGAAGCTCGGCTGCAAGGTGATCTGCGAGGCGTTCTACAACGGCCTCGAAGTGGCCGATACGTCGGTCGATGCAGAGATTTTCACGGCGCTGCATCGAGCGCACGTCAAGGCCGTCGACACGATCAACCAGGACATACGTCCCTGGCTGCGGCACCTCACGGACGAAGTGCCGGCGGACATCGTGAAGCTCGATCCGGAGAATCTGCACCTGCCGCGCCTTCGCTACAACCATCCCGAGCCGTACTCGCCGGAAGAGTTCCGGCGCACCTACGATTTCATGCGCTCCTGGGGGCTCATCGACGCGCAGAGCACCTACGATCGGCTGGTGGATGCGCGCGTCGTCGTTTGAACGACCGACCCCGGGTCCTGATTTTTGCGTCGGCCTGGCACACAGCCCCCCTTGCTCACGCAAGGAGCAAGGTTCAACCCCAGGTCCTTAGCGGAACGAGTCGGCCCTCATCAAGGAAGGTAGCAACATGCCGAGCGCACTCGAAGGCATTCGCGTGATCGATTTCGGTCAGTACATCGCCGGACCCATGGCGGCGATGCTGCTGGGCGACCAGGGTGCGGATGTGATACGGATCGATCCGCCCGGCGGGCCGCGCTGGGATACACCGGCCAACGCGACCTGGAACCGCAACAAGCGCAGCATCGTGCTCGATTTGAAGACCGACGCGGACCGGGAGGCGGCGCGGCAGCTGGTCGCCACTGCGGATGTCGTGATCGAGAACTTCCGTCCCGGCGTGATGGACCGCCTCGGGCTCGGGGCGGAAGCCATGACGCGGGCGAATCCGCGCCTCGTCTATTGCTCACTGCCGGGCTTCGGCTCGGACGATCCGCGGGCGCAGGTCCGGGCCTGGGAAGGCGTGATCGGCGCGGCCACCGGTGCCTACCGCGGGGGCGTGGCGAAGAATGGCCGGCCCGTCTATACCGTCATTCCTTACGGCTCGGCTTATGCGGCATTCCTGTGCGCGGTCAGCGTCGCGATGGCGCTCAATGCGCGCGCGCGCTGCGGCCTCGGCCAGCGCGTGGAAATACCGCTGTTCGATGCGACCTTCAGCGTGATCGGTGCGCGCGGCCTGCTGGTGAACGGCAAGCCCGAGCCCGAGCCCGAGTTCAACTGGAGCCGGCAACTGCCGTGCAAGGACGAGCGCTGGCTCATGTACGTCGCCAACAACAAAAGATTCGAGGCGTTCATCGAGTCCATCGGCATGGACGAGTGGCGCGATGCGAAACTGCCGCCGAACGAACTGGCGCGGAAGTTCGACGATACGATGCGCGCCCGCACGGCCAGGGAATGGGAAGACGTCATCGCCGAGATCGGCTCCGAAGGCGTGATCTGCCACACCAGCGCCGAGTGGTTGCGGCATCCGCAGGCGCTCGGATCGAAAATCATCGACGACTACGACGATCCGGTGCTTGGGCGCTTTCGCGGCCCCGGCATCAATGCGCGCCTTTCGCTCACTCCGGGCTCGGTGCGCACGCCGCGGCCCACGCCTGACCAGCATCGCGCCGAAATATTGCGCGAGATCGCCCAGCGCGATGCACAGGCGAGCGGCGAACCGCCAGCCGGCAACGAAGTGCTGCGCGCGGCGATGGAGGGCGTCAAGGTTGTGGACCTGTGCATCGTGCTGGCCGGACCGACCTGCGGGCGCACGCTGGCCGAGTTCGGCGCCGACGTGATCAAGATCGACAGCCCGCACACGGCCAAGGTGCTGCGGCACAACGACATCAACCGCGCCAAGCGCAGCGTTCTCGTCGACCTGAAGACCGCGCAAGGGCTGGAGATCTTCTGGAAGCTGGTGGACCAGGCCGACGTTGTGCTGCAGAACTTCCGCGGCGGTGTCGCCGAGCGGCTCGGCATCGACTACGAGCGCGTGCGCGCGCGCCGGCCGGACATCGTCTATGGCTCGATGAACACCTTCGGCCACATCGGTCCGTACGCCACGCGTCCGGGGCACGAGCAGATCGGCCAGGCCGTGTCGGGCATGCAGGTGCGCTACGGCTCGAAGAAGCCCGCCACGGCGCCGTTCGCCGCCAACGACTATGGGACGGGCCTCATGGCCTGCTATGCGGTGGCGCTTGCGCTGCTGCACCGGCGCCGCACCGGCGAAGGCCAGTTCGTCGACAGCGCGCTCGCCTACACCGCGACCATGCTGCAATCGGCGCTCTTGCAAGGCTACGAAGGCAAGCAATGGAACGAACCGCACGGCCAGGATGCCTTGGGCAGCGGGCCGCTCGATCGGCTCTACCAGGCCGCCGACGGCTGGCTCTTCGTCGCCGCGCCGCCGGGGCAGCTCGAACGATGCGCTGAACTGGCCGACCTCGCCGGCCGCCGCGACGCGGATCTGGAACAAGCGATGGCAGCGCGGATGCGCACGCGCAGCGTGTCAGCGTGGGTACAGCTATTGAACGAGGCCGGCATCGGCGCCCATCGTGTCGTGCAAAGCCTGGTGGAGGTGATGACCGATCCGGTGGCGCAGGCGCGCGGGCTGGCGGTCACGCGCGATCACGAAGGCTTCGGACCGATCACGACCACCGCACCCGGCGCGAGACTGTCCCGAACGCCGATGACGGTCGGGCGGCCGGCGCCGAAACCCGGATCGGATGCCGCCAGCGTGCTGGCCGAGATCGGGCTCGCAAGCGAGCTCGAGCGGCTGGTCCGGGAAAAGGTCATCGCGCTGGAGGGCGTCAAAGCCGGCTGCTGAGGCGCCCCGGCATTCAGCCGCGCGTCCGACAGGCAGAAGTCATCGAAGCGGCAAACGACGTTGTTCCGACCCTGCCTACTTCGATGCGTACGAGATCAGCTCGTAGACGAGCCATTCGTCCTGTTCGTACCGGGGCAGGACATCGTCGCCGCTTTGATCGTCGCCGTCGCTCACCTTGAGGAAGAACGAACGATCGAGACGCGCGAGCTTCAGGTACTGGGAGGTCGTTTCGCGCCGCACGACCTGGTTCAAGGCGGGCGCGTACCAGTCGGTTTCCCGAATGACGCTCTGGCCGCGGTCGCCCTGCTGAAAATAGTCGAGGTAGACCATCCGCCTGACCTTGAGGGTATCGAACTCGCCCGCGGGTACCTTGATGCGCTCCCAGCCGAGCACGCGACCCTCGATGCTCACCGGGAAGCTGCGCCCGTCGGCGGGGTCGGCGGCCTTCGAGCGCGCCGTCCATGACTTGCCTGCTACCAGCGGGAAGTCGAACGCGCGGTAGGGCGGGCTGTAGCTGAACATCTGCATGTTGGTCGCCGGACGCTGGAGCCAGTTGCCATCGCGGGAATAAAGCTCGGTGCTTTCCTGCGTGCCGTTCAGCACCTCCACGGTCACGACGTTGCCTTCGACGCCGCGAACCCGGTATTCGACCGTGCCGCGCGGGATTTTGGTGAAGCCATCGCTGACCGCATAGCGCCAGGTAGTTCCCGGGCGCCACTCGGGCGCTGCGACCTCTGCCGCCATCCCGGCGGGCGGCGTCGGGGACAGGTTCGTCGCGCAGGAAGCGACGAGAAGCAATGAG
>WHTS01000170.1 GCA_009377585.1 Betaproteobacteria bacterium | reverse complement strand
TCGATCATGGCGAAGTGGTGTCTCGCGCACCACAAGGAGAGCTTCCTCTACACGCACTTCGAGGACATCTGCGAGATCATGAAGGCGTACGACGTCGCCTTCTCGCTCGGCGACGGACTGCGCCCGGGCTCGATCTACGACGCCAACGACGAAGCGCAGATCTCGGAGCTGCGCACCCTGGGCGAGCTCACCGACATCGCCTGGAAGCACGACGTGCAGGTGATGATCGAGGGGCCGGGCCACGTGCCGATGCAGCTCATCAAGGAGAACATGGACCTGCAGCTCGCGTACTGCAAGGAGGCGCCGTTTTACACCTTGGGGCCGCTCACGACCGACATCGCGCCCGGCTACGATCACATCACGAGCGCCATCGGCGCCGCGCAGATCGGCTGGTACGGCACCGCGATGCTCTGCTACGTGACGCCCAAGGAGCACCTGGGCCTGCCGAACAAGAAGGACGTGAAGGACGGCATCATGGCCTATCGGATCGCGGCGCACGCGGCGGACCTCGCCAAGGGCCACCCGGGCGCACAGATCCGCGACAACGCGGTATCCAAGGCGCGTTTCGAGTTCCGCTGGGAGGACCAGTTCAACCTCGGGCTCGATCCCGATACGGCCAAGGAATTTCACGACGAGACCTTGCCCAAGGACAGCGCCAAGGTTGCACACTTCTGTTCCATGTGCGGGCCGCACTTCTGCTCGATGAAGATCACGCAGGACGTGCGCGAGTACGCGCAGAGCCAGGGCGTGAGCGAGGATCAGGCGCTGGCCAAGGGCATGCAGGACAAGGCGCGCGAGTTCGTCGAGCAAGGCGCGGAGGTGTATCGCAAGGCGTAACGGTCCGTCGGCGCAGTCGCCGACGTGCACAAGGAGACGGTCATGGGATTACTCGATCAGGTACTGGGCGCGGCGCTCTCCAAGGGTGGGCAGTCACAAGGCGGAATCGGGGATCTGGGCGGGCTGGGCGGATTGGGGGATCTGCTCGGAGGCCGCTCGAACGCAGCTACGGGCGGCGGAAATCTGCTCGTGACCTTGCTGCCCCTGGTTCTGATGATGCTGCAAAACCGTGGCGGGGCTTCGGGCGCCGGTGGCGGCCTCGGCGGGCTGCTGCAGCAGTTGCAGGGCGCGGGCCTGGGTCAGCAGGCCGATTCGTGGATCGGGAGCGGGGACAATGCACCGATCTCGCCGGAGCAGCTCCGGAGTGCGCTGGGGCCCGACTCCATTCATGAGCTGGCGGCGCAGGCCGGCGTCTCGGACGACGAGGTGAGCGGGGGACTTGCGTCGCTGCTGCCCGAGCTGGTGAATCAGCTCACGCCCGAAGGCCGGTTGCCTGCGGACGGCGGACAGGTCGACACGGCGTTCGCCGACTTGCGGCGCTCGCTCGGCATGTAGCACCCTGGTCAGGCGGCACTGCTGCCTGCGCGCGTCGGTGCGTGCGAGCGGCAGGAACATCGTCGGCTGAATTTTCGCCGCCGAGGCGGGCAATGTAACGTTCCCGCAGGAAGCGGGCAGGTACAATGGCGCCCGCCATGGATCCTCTTCTTGCGTTGAAGGCCCTCGTCATGGGCATTGTCGAGGGCCTGACCGAATTCCTGCCCATCTCCAGCACCGGTCACCTCATCCTTGCAGGCAGCCTGCTCGGTCTGAACGACGCCAAGTCGAAAGTCTTCGACATCGTCATCCAGACCGGCGCGATGCTGGCGGTGGTGTGGGAATACCGCGCCCGCTTTCTCGGCGTGATTACCGGCATCGCATCGCAACGGAGCGCGCAGCGCTTCGTCGTGAATCTTATCCTGGCCTTCCTTCCCGCAGCACTCCTCGGCCTGGTGTTCGGAAAAGCGATCAAGAGCCACCTGTTCCACCCCGAGCCGGTCGCGATCGCCTTCATTGCGGGCGCGTTCGTGATCCTGTGGGTCGAGCGCCGTGAACGTCGCGTGCGCATCGATAGCGTGGACGACATGACCTGGCTCGACGCGCTCAAGGTCGGATTCGCACAGTCGTTCGCGCTCATTCCCGGCATGTCGCGCTCCGGTGCCACGATCATCGGCGGGATGCTGTTCGGGCTTTCGCGCCGCGCGGCAACCGAGTTCTCGTTCTTTCTCGCCGTGCCGACCTTGATCGGCGCCGGCGCATACGATCTCGTGCGCAACCGCCACCTGTTCGCGGCTGCGGATCTCGCGCCGTTCACCGTCGGCTTCGTCGCGTCGTTCGTGAGCGCGTTTCTGTGTGTGCGCTGGCTGCTGCGCTACATCGCCACGCACGATTTCACCGCGTTCGCCTGGTACCGGATCGTCTTCGGCGTCGCCGTGCTGTTCACCGCCTACACGGGTCTCGTCGACTGGTCGCACGCTTGAGTCTCGGCGCTCGCACGGCGTTCATGCGCTCCGCGATCGCGCCATGATCTCGCTGGATCGCTATCGCGTCCTGCTGGGCGAACCGTCTCTCGCCGGCGCATTCGCCGCCTCGATGGCGGGCCGGCTGCCGATCGGGATGGCGGTGCTCGCGATCCTGCTTTTCATCCAGCACACGCAGCAGTCGTTCTCTGCCGCCGGCATTGCCGCCGCCTTGTACGTGACCGGGCTCATTCTGGCGCTCGCGAGCGTAGGCAGCGCCGTGGGCGCGCTGGTCTACGGCAGTCGCAGCTGGTCGCTCGCGCCGACCGGTCAGTACAAGGCGGCACTACTGGCCATGTGCCTGGGATTGGCGCTGCTTGCCCCGGTGCGGGATCTGGTGCTGTTCGGCGCGATCGCCATCGTCGCCGGGGTGCCGATGGCCACCGTGCTTGCTGCGCAGTCGGTGCTGATCGCGGGCATCGCGCCGCGCGCCGCATTGGCGGAGGCGTTCACCTGGGCATCGACCAGTCTGCTCGCCGGCGTGAGCGTCGGTATCGGACTGGGCGGACTGCTGTTGGAGGTCGCGACGCCGATGCTCACGCTGTTCGGCGCCTCGCTCACCACCACCGCGGCGTTGGCGACCGCGTGCCTTTCGGTGCATTCAGGACGTCCCGACGACGACGACGCCAAGCGGGCGCGACCGTGATGCGCTCAGCTTTGCATCCAGGGCAGACCCGAAGCACGCCATCCGCCCACGCTGTTCCGGTGCCCTTCGGGATCGCGATCGCCCTCGAAGCCTTCGAGCACGTTGAAGGTCGACTCGTAGCCCGCTTTCTTTGCCAGCAGCGCCGTTTCGTGCGAGCGCCCGCCGCTGCGGCACATGAACATGGCAACCGCGTCCTTGGGAACGCGCGCTTGCAACTGCTCCAGGAAGCGCTCGTTCGGCTGCATGCCGGGATAGGTCTTCCACTCCACTTCCACCGCACCCGGCACCCGGCCGACGAAGTCCCACTCGGCGCGCGAACGCACGTCGATCAGAACGGCCTTGGGATGGTCCTGCAACAGCTGGTGAGCTTCGGCGGGTCGAAGCGCGCCGTCGTAGGGCAGACGGCTGTCTTGCGCACGTTGGCGCGCTTGCGCAAGGATATCGTCCGGATTGGCCATTCGCTCCTCTCTTTCAGGCGTTCGGGAACTCATTGTATGTCCAAACCGCACACGAACGCCGGCCCCGATAGTTCGGGAGCTCATTGTATGTCCAAACCCCACACGAACGCCGGCCCCGATATGGTGCATGCAAGCGCCGCAGATGCACCACGATGAAGCGTAGAATGCGGTCCCGAGCCCCCGAATGGCTTCAGACTAAAGGGATTTTCCGCCCCGGAATTTGGCATGGTTCCTGCTGCCCGGGACGTTTCGAATACGCGTCGTTTTCCCTGTGAGCTAGGAGAGAGGCATGACCCCAGCAGACGTACTCAAACTGATCAAGGAGAAGGAGGTCAAGTTCGTCGACCTGCGCTTCACCGATACGCGCGGCAAGGAGCAGCACGTCTCGGTCCCCGCGAAGGTCTTCGACCAGTCCAAATTCGAGGATGGCCATGCGTTCGACGGCTCGTCCATCGCCGGCTGGAAGGGCATCCAGGCTTCCGATATGCTGCTCATGCCCGAAGCGGAGACGGCGCGGCTCGATCCTTTTACCGATGAGGCCGTCCTCAACATCACCTGCGACGTGGTCGAGCCGGCCGACGGCAAGGGCTATGACCGCGATCCGCGCACCATCGCAAAGCGCGCGGAGGCTTACCTCAAGTCCACTGGCCTGGGGGACACCGCCTATTTCGGTCCCGAGCCCGAGTTCTTCATCTTCGACGGCGTGCAGTGGAGCGTCGACATGTCCGGCTGCTTCGTCAAGATCACTTCCGAGGAAGCGCCGTGGAGCAGCGGGCTCGAGTTCGACGGCGGCAACGTCGGCCACCGTGCCCCGGTGAAGGGCGGCTATTTCCCGGTGCCGCCTGCCGACACGCTGCAGGATATCCGCAACGCGATGTGCCTCGCGCTCGAGCAGCAAGGCGTCGAGGTCGAAGTGCATCATCACGAGGTCGCGGCGCCGGGTCAATGCGAGATCGGCACCAAGTTCAACAGCCTGGTGAAGCGCGCCGACTGGATGCAGGTCCTGAAGTACACAGTGTGGATGGTCGCCGCCTCCTACGGCAAGACCGCCACGTTCATGCCGAAGCCGGTCGTGGGCGACAACGGTTCCGGCATGCACGTGCACCAATCGGTATGGCGGGAGGGGCAGAACCTGTTTGCGGGTAACGGCTACGCGGGCCTGTCCGAGTTCGCGCTGCATTACATCGGTGGCGTCATCAAGCACGCGCGCGCGCTCAACGCAATCACCAATCCGGGCACCAATTCGTACAAGCGCCTGGTGCCGCACTTCGAGGCGCCGATCAACCTGGCGTACTCGGCGCGCAACCGTTCGGCTTCCTGTCGCATCCCGCATGTCTCCAGCCCGAAGGCGCGCCGGGTCGAGGTGCGTTTCCCGGATCCGACGGCCAATCCCTATCTCGCCTTCGCTGCGCTGTTGATGGCAGGGCTCGACGGGGTGCAGAACAAGATTCATCCGGGTGACCCGATCGACAAGAACCTGTACGACCTGCCGCCGGAAGAGGCCAGGAAAGTGCCGACCGTGTGTCACTCGCTCGATATGGCGCTGGAGATTCTCGACCAGGACCGCGAGTTCCTCACCCGCGGCGGTGTGTTCTCGAACGACATGCTGGATGCGTACATCGCGCTCAAGATGGAAGAGGTGCAGCGCTTCCGCACCACCACGCATCCGGTCGAGTTCGACATGTACTACAGCTCGTGATCGCCGCTGCCTGCGCAGCCAAAAGGGGGCTTGCGCCCCCTTTTGCGTTTTTTTCGTGCCCTGCGTATCCCCTCCTCTCACGAGGAGGGGTGGCGCGTAGCGCCGGGGTGGTGTGGTTGTCGCGTCGAGCGCTCCTCTCCCGAGGAGGGGTGCCCGCGCAGGCGGGCGGGGTGGTGTGGTTCCGGCGTCCAGCGCTCCTCTCACGAGGAGGGGTGGCGCGTAGCGCCGGGGGTGAGGCCGGGAATTCGCGGACCATAGCGGCGCGAGCTTCCCGGGCGAGGGGCGGCGACATGAGCTTCCCGGGCGAGGGGCCCCACGCAGTGGGGATCGACCGCAAAGCGAATGGCGCCGGGCACCGACGGCTGGGCGGTTCATTTGCATCAACCGGTTCGGAGGTGCCCACTTGTGGGGATCGACCGCAAAGCGAGTCGACGCCAACCGCCGGGGCTCAAATGGTCGAGCCTGCACCGAAGCTGTACGAGGCGGTCCGCGCCGGCCGAACGGCATCGGCCTGTATGCCGATGCGCGCCCTGCAAGGGGTGTGGTTGTCGCGTCCAGCGCTCCTCCTTGCCTGTTGCAGACCACCCCGTCCGCAACGTTGTTGCGTCCCGCCCCTCCTTGCCAGGAGGGGAAGTTCGGGTTTCCCCTCCTCTCACGAGGAGGGGTGGCGCGTAGCGCCGGGGTGGTGTGGTTGCTGCGTCCCGCCCCTCCTTGCCAGGAGGGGAAGTTCGGGTTTCCCCTCCTCTCACGAGGAGGGGTGGCGCGTAGCGCCGGGGTGGTGTGGTTGCTGCGGTCAGCCCCTCCTTTACAGGAGGGGAGCCGCATGCCCCGGACAATTGCCAAAGCATCGGTCGTGCCGTAGACTGCCGGTGCTTTTCAGTAGACTCGTCAACAGGATAGCCTGCGAAACCGTTGTAGTTCCTGATGCGTCGAACAAGTTTGATTCGGGTTCTTGCGTGGGGCGCCTTGAGCGCTTTCGCCCCCGCTGCCTCGGCCGTGCTGTGCAAGTACGTCGACGACAACGGCCATGTCACCTACTCGGATTCGGCGGTGAAGGGCGCGAAGAAGTCCTCCTGCTTCGAAGCGCCCCCGGTACCGCAACCGCCATCCCAGCCGCAACCTCAGAGCGCACGCGAGCCGCGCCCGCCGCAAACGGTGAACGCACCAGGCCTGCCGAACGTGGATCCGGCCACGCAGCGCCGGCGCGACGATTCCCGTCGCAAGATCCTCGAAGACGAGCTCGCCGTCGAGGAGCGGGCGTTGGCCGAATCCCGCAAGGCATTGAGCGAGGGCGAAGCCACGCGCCTGGGCAGCGAGCGCAACTACCAGCGCTATATCGATCGCATCCAGGGCTTGAAGGATCGCGTCACGCAGCACGAGCGCAACATCAGCGCGCTCAAGCAGGAGCTCTCCAACCTGCGCTGAGCGCTGCTTGCGCGAGCGGCATGGGGTGCGCCGGAATCCTTGGCGCGTATCTTGCTCGACTGCCTCGGTAGCACCGTCATGTTCGCTGCCGCCCTTCCCGGACTGGACCTGCTGGCGACGGCGGTCATGCTGGTCGATCACGATTGCAACATCATGTACGCCAATCCCGCCGCCGAGAACCTGCTCGAGTTGAGTGCGCGCCAGCTGCGCGGGCGCTCGCTGACTGAGCTCTTCTCCGGCGCCGAGCGGCTGATCGCGGCCATGAACTACGCGCGCGATCACGGCGCCAGCTCTACCGAGCACGACCTGGAGCTCGGCATCGGCAATCACGTCGCCTTGCACGCAAGCTGCTGCGCCACGCCGGTGGAAGACGGCGCTGCGCGCGCGCTGCTGCTCGAATTCAGGCCGATCGATCAGCGCATGAAGGTCGATCGCGAAGAGCGGCTGCTCAACCAGAACCTGGCCAACCGGGAGCTGATACGCAATCTCGCCCACGAGATCAAGAATCCGCTCGGCGGCATCCGTGGCTCGGCCCAGCTGCTGCAGGCCGAGCTTCCGCGTCCTCAGCTCGCGGAATATACGCAAGTCATCATCAGCGAAGCGGATCGCCTGCAATCGCTGATGGACCGGCTGCTCACGCCGCATCGCCTGCCTCAGCCGCGCACCTTCAGTGTGCACGAAGCCTTGGAGCGCGTGCGCGGCCTGGTGGCCGCCGAGACGCCCGAGGGCATCATCGTCGAACGCGACTACGACGTGAGCCTGCCGCCGATCGTCGCCGACATCGAGCAGATCATCCAGGCATTGCTCAACATCGTGCGCAACGCCGTGCAGGCCATGCAGGGGTGCGGCCGGATCGTGCTGCGCACGCGCGTGGTGCGCCAGGCGATCATCGCGCGGCGGCGCTATCGGCACGCGGCCCGAGTGGAGATCGTCGATTCCGGTCCCGGCATTCCGGACGCCATTCGCGACAAGCTCTTCTTTCCCCTCGTATCGGGCCGCGACGGCGGCACCGGCCTCGGTCTTTCGATCGCGCAGACCTATATCACCCAGTACGGCGGCACCATCGAGTTCGAGAGCCGCCCGGGGCGCACCAGCTTCATCATCCATCTGCCGATCGCCGAACCGGCGAACGGGAAATCCCTGCCTGACGAATCGAGCGATCGCCCGTGATTCCAAACCGCCCAGCCGATCCCAGCGCCATGTCCGAAGCCCTGAGCACTGCTGCCTTTTCTCCCACCGCAACGCCGCCCGCCGTGAAACCGGTGTGGATCATCGACGACGATCGCTCGATCCGCTGGGTGTTCGAAAAGGCGCTCGCTCGCGAAGGCATCGCCTACCGCAGCTTCTCGTCCGCGGCCGATGCGCTGGCGGCGCTGGCCGACGGTGTGCCGCAGGTGGTGGTGAGCGACATCCGCATGTCGGGCGAGTCGGGGCTCGACCTGCTGCAGAAGCTGAAGGAGCGCCATCCGCAGCTTCCCGTCATCATCATGACGGCGTACTCCGATCTCGACAGCGCCGTGGCGGCCTTCCAGGGCGGCGCCTTCGAGTATCTGCCGAAGCCGTTCGACGTCGACAATGCGGTGGACCTCATTCGGCGTGCGCTGGACGAAAGCCGCAAGCGCGAAACGACGGCCGAAGCCGAAGCACCGGCGCCCGAGATTCTGGGGCAGGCGCCGGCGATGCAGGAAGTCTTTCGCGCAATCGGCCGTCTCGCGCAGTCGAATGCGACCGTGCTCATCACCGGCGAGTCGGGAACCGGCAAGGAGCTGGTCGCCCGTGCCCTGCACCGGCACAGCCCGCGCGCATCGAAACCCTTCATCGCGATCAACACCGCCGCCATCCCGAGGGACCTGCTCGAGTCCGAGCTTTTCGGTCACGAGCGCGGTGCGTTCACCGGCGCGCAGACGCAGCGGCGCGGCCGCTTCGAGCAGGCCGACGCCGGCTCGCTCTTTCTCGACGAGATCGGCGACATGCCGCCCGAGCTGCAGACGCGCCTGCTGCGCGTGCTTTCCGACGGCCAGTTCTACCGCGTCGGCGGGCATCAGCCGATCAAGGTCAATGTGCGCGTCATCGCCGCCACCCACCAGAACCTGGAAGAGCGCGTCGCCCGCGGCCTGTTCCGCGAGGACCTGTTTCACCGGCTCAACGTGATTCGCCTCAAGCTTCCGGCGCTGCGTGAGCGGCGCGAGGACATTCCGCTGCTCGCGCGCTACTTCCTGCAGAAGAGCGCGCGCGAGCTCGGCGTCGAGGGCAAGCGCCTGGCGGAAGCCGCGATCAAGTTTCTTTCTGCGCAGGAGCTGCCGGGCAACGTGCGCCAGATCGAGAATCTGTGCCACTGGCTGACCGTCATGGCGCCCGGGCAGACCATCGAAGTGGGCGACCTGCCGCCGGAATTGCGCGGCGAGTCGAAGAGCTCGACCGATCCGTCGTGGACCGTGCTGCTCGAGCGCGAGGTGGAGAACGCGCTCAATCGCGGCGAACTGCGCATCATCGGAGGTCTCTCCGCCAGCTTCGAGCGCGCCCTGATCAAGAAAGCGCTCGCGCATACCGGCGGCCGGCGTATCGAGGCGGCGCAGCTGCTGGGATTGGGCCGCAACACGCTCACGCGAAAGATCCGCGAGCTCGGCATGGAGTCCGAATCGAGCGCGCCCAACGGCGCCGACGCATGACGAAGCGAGCCTTTTGCAATACGCTCCCCTTGTATGTTTGCCCCAAGGGGTATGGTTGTCTTCCCTCTCCCTCCGGGCCCTCCGGGAGAGGGATCGAGGGGTGAGGCCGGGAATTCGCGGACCATGGTCCGCGCCGGGCGAACGGCATCGGCCTGCATGCCGATGCGCGCACTGCAAGTGAGGGAAATTATGGAGAGAAGTTGGGGATGAGGGCTATGAGTCATTGACCGGAAGCTCGCCAAAAAGGAGAAGGAGGCACGATGGCACGAGCACTGTGGAACGGAGCTGTCATTGCGCACAGCGATGAAACTGTTGTCGTCGAAGGCAACCACTATTTTCCACCCGGCAGCGTCGATTCGAGCCGCCTGCGTGCGAGCGAAACGCACACCGTCTGTTCCTGGAAAGGAACGGCCAGCTATCATGACGTCGTCGTCGACGGCGAGGTGAACAAGGATGCCGCCTGGTACTATCCGCAGCCCAAGGCGGAGGCCGCAAACATCGCGGGCTACAT
>WHTS01000169.1 GCA_009377585.1 Betaproteobacteria bacterium | reverse complement strand
CTGCGGCTCGACATCACCGCGCGCGACGGCGTGGGCTCGCAGCACTTCACGCACTACAACGCCGACTACAACATCGGTGCAGTCAACACCGTTCACGCCGGCGGCGACAAGGCCTCGTGGCTGCTGTTGCCGGTGATCCCGGCGAAGTAGCGCGGTGCTCCAGGTGCTAGCCTGTGTCATTGCCGAATCCGGGCGAGGTCGATCATCGCCCGGGATTCAGTTTGCGCGGACGGACGGCGTAAATGCGAAGTGAAATCCTGGACTGCCTGTTCGCGCTCGCAGTCAGTGATCGAAGCGGGCCAAGTCATTTCGATCCGTAGCACGCGACGGCAGTAGATTCGCGGGCACGGATGTCCGATTGGCGCGGAGATGCCGCGCCGTTCCCCTTGCTTGTCAACGTACGGGCGCTCGCGCTCGGGCGTTATGACGCGCGCGGCGCAATGCCAGCGCTGACGGCTCTGGTGAATACCGCGGGCGAGAGCTGGGGCGAACGCGTCAGGTATCGCGCACGATGAGCGCGTCGATCTCGAGCGGCTTCGCCAACAAGGTAACTGCGCCCGAGCAGGTGCGAGCAAAGGCTTCCGGCCAGCCGCGCTTACATGTTATTACATCGTCTTACACACCGATGTCGCGGCGAAGTGCACAGTGGCAGTACGAGCTTCGGTGCGAAGGGAGCTGTCTACGAAGCAAGCTCACCGAACCTCGCGTGCCTCCTGCTTAGCTAATAATCGGACGAAAGGGAGCTTCGCAATGAAACGATCGACCATGGTTTTTCGGACGCCGCTTCTCCTCATGACACTCGCTGCCGCAGTACCCGCCCACGCGGACCGATGGGCGAACGTCAAGGCTGACTGTCAGGGCACCACGCTCAAAGTTTCCGCGCATCTCCTGGACATCAAGGGATCCTGGGAGGCTGCGTGCGCCCGCAAATCCGGCCAGGGCGTCGGCCATGGCATCACGCGACGCGCGGACAAGTGCGTCAAGAACAATGGCATGTGGGGGGAGTGGTACGTGCGCAACCATGCGAGTTGCCGCGCGGACAAAGGTACGACGTGGGCCAACGTGCATGAGACTTGCACCGGTCCGACGACGTCGCGCGTGTCCGCTTTGCTCAAGAACATATCGGGATCCTGGGAGGCAGCGTGTGCCGTGAAGCCGGCTGACAAGGCCGTCGCGGCCCTTGGCGTTTCCGGCCCGGCCGACAAATGCGTGAAGAACAACGGCATGTGGGGGGAGTGGTACAAGACCGGTGTCACGCACTGCGGTCCCAAATTCGAGCCTGCCAAACAGGCGGGATGTTTCGGACCCAACCGTCAGGTGTACTCGGCCCGTCTCGGCGGACATCTGGGCAAGCAGGATTGGATCGCCGCCTGCCGAGGAACGGACGGGCCAGGGAACCTCGGCAAGCCGAACCGTTGCGCAAAGGACGCGCTCGCGACCGGTGTATGGGGTGAATGGTATTCGAGCGAGGCATGCGTCAAGCCGCTCGCCTGGGGCTCGTTCAAGGACAACGGTTGCGTCAGCAACATGAAGACGCCGGACGCCAATGCAGGCGGGATAACCAGCGAGGGGATGCGCAGCTACTCCGCAGTGCTGTGGAATGCCGGAGGAGATTGGCTGGAGGCCTGCCGTCAAGCGCCCGCGAAGGTGAAGCTCAGTGACGGCTCTATCGCCCCGTTTCCCTACCCGACTGCGTGCGTGATCGCGAACGCAAACGATGCATTGGGTTGGGTAACGACCGCAGTCATTGGCGCCGGTACTGCATTCATTACAGCACCCACCGGCCCGTACGCAATCGCGGCCACGGGGGCGGCTATTGGCCTCGCGTCCAAGGCCGTAGAGACGGGCATACTGGAAGCCGCGAACTCGAACCTGAACGTTTGGGGCGTGTTCTGGGTAAAGGATGCAGCCTGCCCCGCTCCCTGAACCGGAAGCCCCTAAAAAAGGGGCCAGGCTCGATTTACCGCGCAGTAGAGGAACTTGAGCCTGGCCCCTTTTTCTTTTTTAGAGCGACTATCGTGCGGCGCGTAGCGCCGTTGTCAGCTCACGCACGTCGGCAAGGTCCTCCAACCGATCGACCAGCGTGATTATCCGGTCGACTTGCGCGGCCGGCAGCTTCCCTTCGGTCGCCGTCCTGAGCTTCTCCTGGATTTCCACGCGCGTGAGCGGATCGTCCGGATCGCCCTTGGCGCAGTCGCGCCGCTCGCTGTGCACGCTGCCGTCGCGCATCCGGACATCGACCGTCGCGGCCGTGCCTTGAAGCGAAGGATCGGAAACCACCTTCACCCGCTCGCGCGTGAAGCGATCGACGACCGGGTCCTGATAACGGCCGGGTTCGAACTGGTCGAGCCAGCAACGACGGTCGTGCAGGATGATGCCGGTTACATAGGGCGCCGACAGCAGGGCCTTGAACTTATCGTTCCACGGCAGCGTGCCGTGCATGTCGTACACGACCTTGGAAAATCCCACCTTCACTTCCGCGATATCGTCCGGCTTCAAATCGTGACGCTCGATCAAGGCGAACAGTCCCGTCATCGCGCTCTGGATCGAGCTCGCTGCCGGCCACAGCCGCAGCGCGATCTGCTGCAGCAGCCATTCGCGTCCGAGTCCCGCGGTCACCACTTCCGGCTTGCCGCCGCTGGAATATGCGGTGTAGATGCCGCCGTCCGGGTGCGCGAGGATCTCGCTCGAGGCGCGGAAGTCCTGCTGCGCGAGCAGCCCCGCCATCAGCCCCGAAAGCGCGCCGCGGCACTGGTGGAACTTGATCGTGGGCGTGCCCCAGTGAGCGAACGTGCCGGCGGACTGGCTGCCGGCGAGGCCGAACGCATTGCGCTGCTGCTCTGCGCTGAGCTTGAGCAGCTTGCCGAGGGCTGCCGCGCCGCCGAACGGACCGATCACGCCGGGCGAGTGCCAGCCGCGCGCGCGAAACGCCGGATAGTCGATGCCGAGCGCTACGCGCACCGAGGTCTCCAGGCCGGCGGCCACCGCGAGCAGCAGCGCCTTGCCGCTCGCGCCATCGCGCTCGGCGATCGCCAGCGCCGGCGGAACGACTTCGGGCGTGGTGTGGTAAAGCGTCGGCCGGTGCACGTCGCATACGGTGACCGCGGTAACGAGATAGCCATTGAGCAGCGTCGCTCCGGCGAGCGAGAGCTGGCCGCCGCCGATGACGGTCGCCTCGTGGCTCGCGCCGAGCGCGGAAGCGAGCGCCTGGACCTGGCGCACCTCGTCGCCCTGGCGGCCAGCCAGCGCGCTGGCGAGCGCATCGAGGATGTAGTCCTTGACCCGCTCACGCACGGGTGCGGGGACGTCCTCGTATTGCAGGTTGGCGATGAAACCGGCCAGCTCGGCGGTGGGTGTGGCGGACATGGTGACTCCGAATCGGTTGCGATCAGTCGAGGCGCGCGCCCGACTCCTTGACGATTTTCGCCCATTTCGCGAGGTGTCGTGGTCTTGGCTCGCTCGCGAGACCACCCCGTCCGCGACTTTGTCGCGTCCGACCCCTCCTTGTCAGGGGAAGGTTAAACGCTCGCCTACGCGGCTCCTTGTCAGGGAGGGGAAATCTAATCGCTCCAGTATGCGGACGCCGGCAACAGACGTTTCGGAATCGCGCCATACACCACCTTCACGTGGTTCACGTTCTCGGCGATGCGAAAGTCGACGGCGAGGCTTGCGAGCGCGTATGCCTGTGCGGTAGTGATGCCCGCGCGCGAGGAAAGAAACGCGACCACTTGCTCGACCGCGATCCGCGCCGCCAGATCGAGATCGACGTCCATGCCGGTGACGTAATGGCAGGCCCGGTCTTCGGCGCGCGGCCACGGCAGATCGCGCGCACCGCCGGGATGCACGATGAACTGCAGCGTGGGCGCGAGCGAGATCTCGATCGCCGTGCCGTTCACTTCGCCGTCGCCTTGCAGGCCGTGGCCGTCGCCCGT
Organism: Betaproteobacteria bacterium; assembly: GCA_009377585.1. Taxonomy (NCBI): domain Bacteria; kingdom Pseudomonadati; phylum Pseudomonadota; class Betaproteobacteria; species Betaproteobacteria bacterium. The sequence continues at coordinate 5,891 of WHTS01000169.1, read as the reverse complement.
CCAGAATTGTGCACCCTCCTGGAACACGGGCAGATAGAGCGTCGCGCCGCGCGTGAGCACCTTGAGATCCATGTTGCCGCCGAACGCGCCGGGCGGGCGCGTGTTGGCGGGCGCTATGGCGTCGGGCGGCGCGACTGTCATGATGCCCATGAACGGCGCGAGCGGCAGCTCGATGCGATCGGTAAACAGCGCCATCCCGCGAGCACGGTCGATGCGGATGATCTGGCGGGCGACTGCATTCAAGAGCTCCGGTCCCGCGCCGACGCCGGGGCCGGAATTGTTGGTGCCGTAATCGACGCGCAAGTCGACATCGAGGATGCGCACCTCCAGCATGTCGCCGGGGCGCGCGTTTTCGATGTAGATCGGGCCGGTGAGCACGTGCGATCCGGCGCTCGGCTCGCGCTTGACTTGGGCGTAGATGGCCTTGACGTCGTCCAGGACGTTGTCCGCCGCGATGCCGGCGTCGCCGAAGAAGGCGACCGGGTCGATCCCGGCGGTGAGCCCCTGCTGCGAGACGGTATCGATGCGAACGCTCTGTCCCGATTCGATCGTGAGCGCCGGCGGCGCACCGGCCGGAATGAGGCCCCAGCTGACGTTGCCGGGTATGGAGCGCAGGTGCGCGGCGACCGCCTGCGCCCGAGTTGCCGGCGCGGCGCTCGTCATTTGTGCGATCCGAGCTGCGCAGCGAGGTCGGGATCGAACTTGCCGTCGATCAGGATGAAGGCGACCTTGCACGGCTTACCCGAGCGGTTGCTCCAGGCGTGGTTGGTGCCGCACTGGACCAGGACATCGCCCGCCTTGAGCAGCACCTCGGTGTCGTCGAGCACGCAATACATCTCGCCCTCCAGGATGATTGCGTAATCGATGGTCTCGGTGCGGTGCATGTACGGGTGGCGCTTGTTCTGGCCGAAGGTCGACGCCTCGGGGTTGCCGAGCGCCTCGAAGATCTTGCGCGCCTGCTCGCCGTCCATGGTGCTGAAGTCCGGGTCCGGCGGCACCAAGGAGATGCGAACGATGGTTCCGTTCGGATTGGCCACGATCTTGCGCGGCCCCGCGGTCGGCTCGTCGTAGCGGCGCGAGACGCGCGCGGGCGATTCGTTGGTGCGCCACAGGTCGGTGGAATAGTGACCGGGCCGCAAGGGGCTCGTATGCACCTTCGGAGCGGGTCCGTCCGAGACCACGATGGCCTTCCCGTTTTCGTCGTGGCCGGTGACGATGCGTCGGACATGTCCGTTCATACGTTCTCCTCAGAGGAAACCGTTGTTCGAAATCGCTCGCGGGTGATGGCGCGCGGGTCCGTGCCGCCGGCGAGCGGACGGGACATATTACGGGAAATACTCTAGCGGGCGTGCCGATGGCGGGCAATGGCCGCGAGTCGGATGTGGCCGCGGCCGGCACGGAAGACGAGGGGCGGCTACAATGGTTTTTGATGACTTTCACTGCGATACGGCTTCGGCTATTCGTTACCCTTGCCCGCAATAGGAGAAGGGAGCGTTGCGTCCGTGTGGACTTCGCGTTCGATACGGACTGCTCGACAAGGCACACCTCTTGATGCGCCCTGCGATCATCGACTACGACCACGGTATCAGCGCGCTGGACTCGGGCTTCATCCGCCCCTGGCTTGCCGCCATCTACCTGATCGTGGAAGAGGGGCGCGCCGCGATCGTCGACACCGGCTCCAATGCCTGCGCCGACGCGGTGCTGGCGGCGCTGACGCACAAGCAGATTGCGCCCGAGCGGGTCGACTACGTCATTCTCACCCACATCCACCTCGATCACGCCGGCGGCGCGGGGCTGCTCATGTGCCGGCTGCCGCATGCGCGCCTGTGCGTGCATCCGCGGGGCGTGCGCCATATGGTCGATCCGGAGCGCCTGATCCAGAGCACTGTGGATGTCTACGGCGCCGAGCATGCCCGCACGGTGTACGGCGACATTCTGCCCGTGCCCGAAGATCGCATCGTCGCGACGCCCGAAGGTGCGTGCGTGGCATTGGCGGGCCGGGAGCTGCGGTTCATCGAAACGCCGGGCCATGCACGCCACCATTGCTGCATCGTGGATGCGCACAGCCGCTCGTTATTCGCGGGCGATACTTTCGGCCTGGCGTACCGGGAGCTCGAGGCGCACGGCCGGCGCTCGGTGTTCCCGACCACCAGCCCCGTGCAGTTCGATCCCGAGGCTTTGCACGCTTCGATCGATCGCATCGTCTCGTTGCGCCCCGAGCGCGTGTTCGTGACCCACTTCGGCGGAATCGGCGAGATCGACCGCCTCGGCGAGGACCTGCACCGTCTGATCGATGCGCATGTGGCGCTCGCCCGAGCACATGCGCACGCGGGCGAGCGCCGTCACGCGCTGCTGAAGCAAGGGATCGAACGCATGCTCCTGGAAGAAGCGAAGCGCCAAGCTTGGCCGCTTGCTGCGGCCGAAGTGCTGGAGGTGTTCGCGACCGACATCGAGCTCAACGCCCAGGGCCTGGGCGTGTGGCTCGATTCCGATTCGGCGCTCAAGGCGCCAGCCGTTCCATGAGCCAGGCGTTGTCGGTGCGACGCCGATAGCTCAGGCGGTCGTGCAAGCGGTCGCTGCGGCCTTGCCAGAATTCGATCATGTCGGGCCGCACGCGATAGCCGCCCCAATGCGGCGGCCGCGGCATGTTTTCGCCGTAGCGGCGGGCGACCGACGCCGCTTCCTCTTCGAGCCAGGCCCGATCCGGAATCACCGAGCTTTGCGGCGAGGCCGTCGCGCTGTAGCGGCTGCCCAGCGGGCGGGTCGCAAAATAGGCCGTCGAGCTTTCCTCGCTCACGCGCTCGACGCTGCCCTCGATGCGCACCTGGCGTTCGAGCGGCGCCCAGTGCAAGACGAGCGCGGCACTGGGATGGGCGGTGAGCTCGCGTCCCTTGCGGCTTTCGTAGTTGGTGTAGAAGACGAAGCCGCTGTCCTCGATGCCCTTCAGCAAGACCATGCGTGCCGCGGGGCGCCCTTCCGCGCCCACCGTGGCGAGCGTCATGGCGTTGGGCAGCGCGAGCCCGGCAACGACCGCATCGTCGTACCAGCGTTGGAACAGAACATAGGGGTCCGCGGGGGCCGTGCTTTCCTCGAGCGGGGCGCGTGGGATGGGGTTCATGGCTGCTGCGGGCTCCGAATGTAGCTTGGCGTCGAGGCGCTCGGACGCGGGCTATTGCACCGGCCAGCGCAGCTTCGACAGCTTCGACAGGTCGAGCCGGCCCGCGATGCGCTCGGCGGCCGCACGCACTTCGCGAAGTAGCGATGCTTCGTCCACCAGCACCATGCGCCCGTCGCGCACCACCTGCGTGCCGCCGACGAACACGTCTCTGACCGTGTTGCCGGTCGCACTGTAGACCAGGTTGGATACCGGGTTGTAGAGCGGTTGCCACTCGGGTTGGGTGGCGTCGAACAGCACGAAGTCGGCCATCTTGCCGACCTCGATGGAGCCGATCGTGTCGGCAAGCCCCGCGCCGCGTGCGCCGTTGATGGTGGCCATCTCCAGCGCCTGCTCCGGCGGCATGAGACGCGGGTTCATACGAATTTCCTTGTAGCCGCAAGCGCAGTTGCGCATCTCCTGCACCAGGTCCACGGTCCCGGACGAGGCGTGGTCGGTGCCGAGGCTCACGTTCACGCCCAGGGCGGCCAGCTCCGGATGCATGCCGATGGCGAGATTGCCGTAGCCGTTGTGCAGCGACGAGGACGGGCAGCACACGAGCGTGGGCTTGCGCCGCGCCAGCAGCGCGATCTCGTGCGGCTCGAACCAGCCCGAGTGCAGCAGCAGCATGCGGGCATCGAGCACGCCGAGCGATTCCAGGCGCTCGATCTCCGGTTTTCCAAACTGCACGATGCTGGCATCGCGCGTGAAGTACGAATAGCAGGCATGCGTTTGCAGCACCGCGTCGTGCTTGTCGGCGATCGCTTTGAGCGCAAGGATGAGCTCGTCGGAGCTGTTGTTCATGCCGCGAAACGAGGCGCTGACGGTGAGCCGTCCGGCATGCTTGCCCGGATAGGTCGCGAACAGCCGCTCGGTCTTCTCGACGCACTGTTCGCGCGTCTCGATCATCCGCGCCGGCATCAGGCCCGTCACCGACTTGTTGCGATCGAAACAACTCACGGCCAGCACCATGCGCATGCCGGCCGCCATCACGGCGCGCACGGTGGCATCGGGATCGTAATTGCCGGGCTCGATGAAGCAGGTGACGCCGTGGCGCAGTTGCTCGACGGCCGCCAGCGTGGCCGCGACGTAGACTTCCTCGGCGCCCGTCGCCACCTCGTACGGATACATGTGCTCGAACAGGAACGACTGGGCGTTCGCCTCGTCGGCGAGCCCGCGCGCGAGCTGGAAGGACGAGTGCAGGTGGTTATCGATGAGACCCGGCGTGCCCACGCAATCGGATGCATCGAGGTATGCTCTAGCGGGCCAGTCGCGTTCGATATCGGCGTTCTTGCCGATCGCGGCGAAAACGCCGTCTTTCACGGCCAACGCGGCGTCGCGCAGGATGCGGCGCTCGCCGTCCACCGTGATCAGCCAGTCGATATGCCGCACTACCAGGTCGGCGCGCGCGCTCGCGTTCATGGAAGCCCAAGCCGTCGGGATGCGTCGATTGTCCCACCGGCGGGAGCCGTCGTCCAAGTGGATCGCACACGTGCTTTGCTCCCCTCTCCCTCCGGGAGAGGGGCTGGGGGTGAGGGTGAGGGGGGGGGGGGGGGGGGGGGTGAGGGTGAGGGTGAGGCGGGGTCAGGTCTTGGGGCGAGGCGGGGTCAGGTCTTGAATGTTGCACGACGAAGGGCGAATGCACCGAGCAAGACCTGACCCCAGTCGCTGCAACAAGCAAGACCTGACCCAGCCGCTTTGAAGCCGCCGGTGACGCCGGCATAATGCGCGCTCGATCCGAGGAGGAGAACAAGATGTCGATGTTTACCCGCATCGCTGCCATGATAGCTGCCGGCTCGCTCGCTGCCGCCGCACACGCCCAAAGCTTTCCGAACAAACCGATCCGCATCCTCGTGCCGTTTTCGCCGGGCGGCGCGACCGATACGTTCGCGCGCACGACCGCGGCCGAGATCACCAGGAGTCTCGGCCAGCAGGTGATCGTGGAGAACCGGCCCGGCGCCGGTACCACGATCGCGGCCGACATCGTCGCCAAGGCGGCGCCGGACGGCCATACGCTCTTCTTCACCGACTTGCAGACGCACACGATCAGCTCTTCGCTGTACAGGAAGCTGCCCTACGATCCCTTGCGGGACTTTACGCCGGTGGCGCCGGTCAACGTCTCGCCGCTGGTGCTCGTCTCGCATCCGTCGGTGCCGGCCCGCTCGGTAAAGGCGCTGGTGGCGATCGCGAAGAAGAATCCCGGCATGACGGGTGGGCATTCGGGAATCGGCACGGTCACCCATATGACGCTGGAGAAATTCCGCCTGCGCGCCGGTATTCAGATCACGCCGGTCGCGTACAAGGGTGGGTCCACGCCGGTGGTCGCGCTGCTCGGCGGCGAGATCACGATGCTGATGGCGACCGCACCGGCCAGCATCCAGTACGTGCGCAAAGGGAAGCTCGTCGCTTTGGGTTTGGCGGCCGAGCGCCGCTCGCCCCATGTGCCCGAAATTCCGACCATCGGCGAATCGGTGCCCGGCGTCGAGGGCGCGGTCTTCTCCGGCGTGCTCGCGCCGGCCGGTACGCCGGCGAACGTGGTGAATCTTCTCAACGCCGAATTCGCCAAGGCCTGCGATAGCCCGAAAGCGAAGCAGATCTTTGCGACCAACGTGGCCGAGGCGGTGAAGATGTCTCCGGCGGAGCTCGCGACGAGGCTCGAGCGCGATGTGAAGCTGTGGGCCGACGTGGTGAAGGCGACCGGCGTGAAAGTCGATTGATGTCTTGCCGTATGCGCCGT